>NZ_JBVOOL010000015.1:0-197816 GCF_055664045.1 Kitasatospora sp. NPDC023385
CTCCTGAAGACCGCCCCTGACGGACAATCAGCCCACTACACTGCACCACGCAGCCTCTGACCAGGCAAAACACCGAAGTCCTGCTGGAGTACTAGCTGTTCCGACCCGTGAGGCGGACGCCACTGACCGGGCGTGCGCCCGGGAGCCGCCCCGCAGCCGACCGGTGTGCGGAAACGCGCTGGTCGGGGTGTCGGAGGTGCTGTGTAGGCTCAACGCTCATGGCGAGGGTGACGAGGGACGATGTGGCGCGGGCGGCGGGGACGTCCACGGCGGTCGTGAGTTATGTGATCAACGACGGGCCGCGGCCGGTGGCGCCGGCGACCCGGGCGCGGGTGCTCGCGGCGGTCGACGAGCTCGGCTACCGGCCCAACCGGGTCGCCCAGGCCATGGCGCGGCGGCGGACCGACCTGCTCGGGATGGTCGTGCCGGACGCCCGCCAGCCGTTCTTCGCCGGGCTCGCCCACGCCGTCGAGCAGGCCGCCGCCGAGCACGGCCGGCTGCTGCTGATCGGCAACTCCGACTACGCCGACGAACGCGAGGCGCACTACATCCGGGCTTTCCTCGGGATGCAGGTGGACGGCCTGATCCTGGTCACCCAGGACCCGGCCACCCCCGGGCTGACCGGCTTCGACGTGGCCGACGGCACCCCGGTCGTGCTGCTGCACCACCGGGCGGAGAGCGCCGACGGCGTCGCCGTGGTCGCGGACGACGAGGGCGGCGCCCGCGAGGTGGTCCGCCACCTGCTGGGGCACGGGCACGCCGGGGTGCACTGCTTCGGCGGCACCCGCGCCCTCAGCCCGCACGACCCGGTGACCGGCCGGACGGCCGGCTGGATCGCCGCGCTGGAGGAGGCCGGGCTGTCCACCGAGGGTCAGCTCACCCCGGCGCCGTTCGACCGCGTCCGGGCGCACGCCGAGGCGCTGGCGCTGCTCGCCCGGCCCGACCGGCCGTCCGCCGTGTTCTGCGCGACGGACGACCAGGCGATCGGCCTGCTGCGGGCCGCCGACGACCTGGGGATCCGGGTGCCGGAGGACCTCGCGGTGGCCGGTTTCGACGACATCGCCGAGGCGGTGATCGCCGGACCGGCGCTCACCACCGTGACCACCGCGCAGGACGAGATGGCCCGCGCCGCGCTGGAGCTCGTGCTCGGCGGGGCCGAGCGCCGCGCCACCGGCGCGCGGACCTTTCCGGCCCGGCTGGTGGTGCGGCGCTCCTGCGGCTGCCCGGCGCCGGGCCGGGCGGCCCTGGGCTGAGCCGCCGACTCGTCCTCGCCGGGCGTCAGTTCAGCTGGAACGCGGCCTCGACCGGGTAGTGGTCGCTGGGCGCGTTGGTGTCGGGCTGCCCCGGCGCCCAGCCCGGCTGCGGGTCGAAGTCGACCTTCACGGTCGACATCGCGGTCGGCACCGGCCGGCCCGGGGCGTTGAGGTAGCCGATGTAGTCGAGGTCGTCGCGGTAGTCCTTGGGGAAGGTCTCGACGCCCGCCATGTACTGGCACCAGGCGGAGACCGGGCAGTCCATGGTGGCCAGGCTCTGGCCGGGGTCGGTGGCCGGGGTGCCGAGCACGCCGTTCACCGCGTTCTGGGCGTTGGCGTAGTCGCCGCGGGCCTGCCCGTGGTCGTACTCGACGTTGAGGTCGCCGCCGATCAGCACCGGGGCGCCGCTGCCGACGATCCCGTCCACCCAGGCGCGGATCTCGGCGAGCTGGCCGAGCCGGGTGGACTGGGTGGTGTCGGTGGAGACGTCCGACTCGTCGGCCTGCAGGTGGGTGCCGACCACCCAGGCGGTGCTGCCGTTCTTGGTCACCTTCACCAGTGCCGCGCCCTTGTTGGCGTGGTAGTCCCAGGTGCCGTACGTCGAGTTGCCGAACACGTGGGCGTACTGGGCGGCGATCGGGTACTTGGAGAGGATCATCGTGCCGCCGTTGATGACGAACCACGAGCTGGAGCAGTTGCCGCTGACGCCCGTCCAGCCGCCGCCGGAGCAGGTGCCGCCGACCACCGGGGTGCGGTACGGGTAGAGGTCGGCGAGCTTGCTGTTGATGTCGGCGGTCGAGCTGTTGTTGAACTGCTCGTCCAGGATGACGACGTCGGCGTTGTGCTGACGGACGATCTGCTCGATCACCGGGGTGCGGCGGGCGGCCTGCTCGTTCTGGGTGCTGTCGACGACGGCGGTGCCGAGGTCGACGTTGAACGCGAAGACGGACAGCGTGGTGGGGCTCGCCGGGGTGCCGGCGATGGCGCTCGGGGCGGTGCCGCCGAGCAGCAGTGCGGCGGCGGCCGCCGAGGTGAGGGCGGTGGCCGTGCGACGCGAGAGCATGGGCGTTCTCCTGGGGGATTCGTCTACCCTGCGGGCCCGGCAGCCGGGTTGACCGGCGGCCGGGGACTGGCGGACGAACGTTAGCTACCGCCCGGTACTTGGGGAAGAACGCCAGGAGAGCAGCTCCGGCCGATCACGTGGCCGCGAGATGTCTGTACAGGTCACGGCAGGTGGGTGGAAAGATGTCTGTACACCCTCGCACCGTCTGCCGGAGTCCGCGCGAACCGCCGTCAGTCCTCCAGCAGTTCGTCCGCGAGCAGATCCATCAGCAGGTTGTCGTGCCAGGTGCCGTCCGAACCGCGCTCGTACTGGCGCATGGTGCCGACGGTCCGGAAGCCGACCTTGGTGTAGCAGCGGATAGCGGCGAGGTTGTCCGCGGCCGGGTCGATCACCAGCCGGTGGTAGTGGTGCTCGTGCACCAGGTGCCGGGCCATCGTGCGCACGGCGTCGGTGCCCAGGCCCACGCCGTGCACCGACGGGTCGAGGTAGAGGTCCATCCCGGCGTGCCGGTACTCGTCGTCGTTGTTGGCGTACCACTGGATGGCGCCGACCACCTGGCCACCCACGTCGATCGCGAAGGTCTCGGTGTCGGGCGATTCCAGGTCGTTGGCGACCTCGGCGGGCAGGTCGTCACCACCCCGCCAGCGGGCGAACACCTCGGGCGTGCCACGGATGGCCGCCAGGGCCGGGATGTCCTCGACGGTGGCCGGGCGGAGCGTGACCAGGGTGCCGTGCAGAATCGTCCCCATATGGGGCATGTTGGCACGGAAACCCGGCTCCTGCGAGCGCTTTTGCCACACTCTTCCCAAGGCGCCACCGCGGACCGCGGGGTCACGCGGTGCGGTGCAGCTCGACGGGCCGGTCGAGGTGGCCGTGCAGCCGGACGGTGGGTCTCACGGGGGTCAGGGAGCTCATGACGCTCCCTCCTTCCGGGCCGCGGCGCTGCGACCCGGAGGAGGAGCACCCGAGGGACGGGCGTGACATTCGCAGCTGCGGTACTGAAAGGCGTTATTCATCCGCAGATGCCATGGTGAAGGCGGGGTTTCCTCGGGGTCTGCGGCACGGGCGATCCCGGAAGTCGCGGAACCGTGGAAACCTGGGGAAATTTTCTTCGCGGCGGGTGTCGATCCGGCGCGAGCCCGTTCGACGCAGGGGTGAGAGGCGGGGAGAAGCCCCGCCCGACCAACCGAGGAGTCACCATGCCGCGCTTCATGACGCTGATCCGGATCGACGAGCAGGCCCGCACCGGATGGGAGCCGGACCCGGAGTTCGACCAGCGGATGGGGGCCCTGTTCGAGGAGATCACCAAGGCCGGGGTGATGCTGGAGACCGCCGGGCTGACCCCGACCTCCCAGGGCACCCGGGTGGCCTGGAACGACGGGAAGATCGGCTACACCGACGGGCCGTTCACCGAGACCAAGGAGGTCATCGGCGGCTACGCCATCCTGCAGTGCAAGGACAAGGCGGAGGCCCTGGAGTGGACCCGCCGCTTCCTCAGCATCCACCCGGCCCAGTGGCGGGTCGAGTCGGAGGTCCGGCAGATCGAGGAGATGGTGCAGCCCCCGCAGTGATCCCCCGCGGTGATTCCCCGCGGTGATTCCCGTGGCAACGGTGGCCGCGGCGGTGTTTGCCTCCCTCTCCGCCGACTGCTCTGATGGGTGGCCGTGACGGAGAGGGATGCGGCGGCGGCCGTCGAGACGGTGTTCCGGATCGAGTCCGCACGGATCATCGCGGGGGCCGCCCGGATCGTACGGGACGTGGGCATCGCCGAAGAGCTGGCGCAGGACGCGCTGGTGGCCGCGCTGGAGCGGTGGCCCCGGGAGGGCGTCCCGGACAGTCCGGGCGCCTGGCTGACGGCCACCGCCAAGCACCGGGCGATCGACCTGGTCCGCCGCCGGGAGGCCTACGCCCGCAAACTCGCCGAGGTGGGGCGGTCGTTGGCGGATGCACCGCCCCCGGAGCCGGCCGAGCCGGACGACATCGACGACGACCTGCTGCGGCTGATCTTCACCGCCTGCCACCCGGTGCTGTCGGCGGAAGCGCGGATCGCCCTCACCCTCCGGCTGCTCGGCGGGCTGACCACGCCGGAGATCGCCCGCGCGTTCCTGGTGCCCGAGTCGACGGTGGCGCAGCGGATCGTCCGGGCGAAGCGGACGCTGGCGAAGGCCGGGGTGCCGTTCGAGGTGCCGTCCCGCGAGGACCGGGCGCAGCGGCTCTCCTCGGTGCTGGAGGTCATCTACCTGATCTTCAACGAGGGCTACTCGGCGACGGCGGGGGACGACCTGCTGCGCCCGGGCCTGTGCGAGGACGCGCTGCGGCTGGCCCGGGTGCTGGCCGCGCTGATGCCCGCCGAGCCGGAGGCGCACGGGCTGGCCGCGCTGCTGGAGTTCCAGGCCTCGCGCACCGCCGCCCGGACCGGGCCCGACGGCCGGCCGGTGCTGCTGGCCGAGCAGAACCGGGCCCGCTGGGACGGGCTGCTGGTCCGGCGCGGCTTCGACGCCCTGCGGCGGGCGGGCACCGGACCGTACTCGGTGCAGGCCGTGATCGCCGCCTGCCACGCCAAGGCGCGACGCTACGCGGACACCGACTGGACGATGATCGCCGCGCTGTACGAGCGGCTGCTGGTGCTGTCGCCGTCCCCGGTGGTTGCGCTGAACCGGGCGGTGGCCGTCTCGATGGCCCGGGGCCCGGCCGCCGCACTGGAGTTGGTGGACGCGCTGGCGGCCGAGCCGGCCCTCCGCGGCTACCACCTGCTGCCGAGCGTGCGGGGCGATCTGCTGGCCCGGATGGGGCGGACGGGCGAGGCGCGGGCGGAGTTCGAGCGGGCGGCGGAGCTGACCCGCAACGAGCGGGAGCGGGAGCTGCTGCGGGAGCGGGCGGCAGGGCTCGGGGACGGCGGGCCCGTTCGGGGTTAGGCCGGGGTCGGGTCAGGGCCCGCCGACGGCCAGGTCGGGGTCAGGGTGTCTCATCCAGGCGCAGCCGGGCGCTGACCTCGCCGAGGCCTTCGGCGAGGACGGCCAACTGCTCGCGGGTGAGCACGTCGATCAGCAGCTCGCGCACCAGGGCGACGTGCCCGGGCGCGGCCCGGCGGAGCATCTCCCGGCCCTCGTCGGTGAGTTCGGCGATGACGCCGCGCACGTCGCTGGGGCAGGAGCGGCGGACGACCAGGCCGATCCGTTCCAGTTGGGTGACCTGGTAGGTGAGGCCGCTCTTGGAGGTGACCAGCCGGTCGGCGAGTTCGGTCATCCGCAGCGAGTCGCCGGGGGCGGCGGACAGGTGCACCAGGATCTCGTACTGCTGGTGCGAGAGGCCGGAGTCCTCCTTGAGCTGGCGTTCCAGCCGGCGGTTCAGCAGGTTGCTCGCGACGACGAAGCCCCGCCAGGCGGCCATCTCGTCCGGGTCCAGCCAGCGGGGTTCGTTCAGAGAGGACATGGGGGAAGCCTACTCCCGTTGTTCAAATTCGAACGAAGGTGTACCGTCGATCGGAGTAGAGGTTCAAATTTGAACAACATGGGTCGCGTCCGGCACCCGCGAACCCGCCCGAACCTGCCAGAACCCGCCTGAACCAGCCCGATCCGGTCCCCGAGGAGGACGCCATGAGCGCCGCGGCCCCCGAGCGCATGCCCGCCCTGTACCTGTCGCACGGCGCCCCGCCACTGGCCGACGACCCGGTCTGGCCGGGCGAGCTGGCCGCCTGGTCCGCCGACCTGCCCCGGCCCAAGGCCGTGCTGATGGTCTCCGCCCACTGGGAGGAGGCCCCGCTCGCCCTCGGCGCCGTCACCACCACCCCGCTGGTCTACGACTTCTGGGGCTTCCCCGAGCACTACTACCGGGTCCGGTACGCCGCCCCCGGCGCGCCGGAACTCGCCGAGCGCGTCCGCAAGCTGCTGCGCTCCCCCGGCACGCCCGTCCAGGACATCCCCGACCGCGGGCTCGACCACGGCGCGTACGTCCCGCTGGTGGAGATGTACCCGGAGGCCGACCTGCCCGTGCTGCAGGTCTCGCTGCCCACCCTCGACCCGCAGCGACTGCTGGAGATCGGCCGCAAGCTCGCCCCGCTGCGCGACGAGGGCGTGCTGATCGTCGGCAGCGGCTTCTTCACCCACAACCTGAGGGCACTCAGCAGCGACGGCCGGATCACCTCGGTGATGGCCGAGTTCGACGACTGGGGCCGGCGCGCCCTGGAAGCCCACGACCTCGACGCGCTGCTCGACTTCGAGCACAAGGCTCCCGCCGGGCGCCTCGCCCACCCGCGCACCGAACACTTCGCCCCGCTGTTCGTCACCCTCGGCGCCGGCGAGGCCGACCTGGACAGCCAGCGCAGCGTCATCGACGGGTTCTGGATGGGGCTGGCCAAGCGCTCGATCCAGCTGGGCTGAGAACCCGGTCCAGCTCCGTCCGGTACAGCCCCATGCAGTTTCACCCCGCCCCCGCTCGCCGCTACAGCGAGCAGCAGGTGAAGCGCTCGCCGATGTGCTCGGGCTGCTCGATCTCGTCCACCAGGGCGACCGCGTAGTCCGGCACCGAGATCCGGCTGCGCCCCTGCTCGTCGGTGAGCAGCTGCTCCAGCCCGGTGCGGTAGCGGCCGGACCGCTCCCCCGGCCCGATCTCGGCGGCCGGGCTGAGCACCGTCCAGCGGATGTCGGAGACCATCCGGTAGAAGTCCAGCGCCGCGCCGTGCGCGTGCATGATCTGCAGGATCGGTTCCGGCAGCCCCGGGGCGTCCCAGACCCGCACGCCCGGCGCGGTCTCCAGGCTGCCCGCCCCGCCGACCGCGACGAGCCGGGGCGCGGCGTCGCCGAGCAGGCGCAGTCCCTCGACCAGGGAGCGGGCGGCGGGCTCGATCAGCGCCAGGTGGCCGGGGCCGTCGCCCCCGCCGACTGCGCTCACCAGCACGTCCCGGCCGGCCGCGACCCGGGCGACGTCCGCCGGGTCCAGTACGTCCGCGCGCTCGACCAGGGCCGCCCCGCCCTGGTAGCGCTCCGGGTTTCGGACCACGGCGGCGACCTCGTGCCCGCGCGCCGCAGCCTCCGCGACGACCGCGCTGCCGATGGTGCCGTTGGCGCCGATCACGGCGATTCTGGCCATGGAGTACCTGCCTGTCAGCTCGGTGGGGGCCGCACGCGCCGAACGGCGTCGGACAGGTTGATTATCGGACGGACTCCCGGCGGCGGCCCGGGGCTTCGGCCTATCGTGTGACGGCCCGTGCACGTGCCTCCGAAGGAGCGGCCGAATAATGATCATGATGGACGGCGACCCCGTACGGGACGCCCTCGACGCCTCCCTGCGGATCCTCGCCCCGCACACCGAGGACCGCGACTGGAACACCCCGGCCGGGCCCGTGGAGTGGAGCTGCCGCGACACCGCCGCCCACATCGCCCACGACCTGCTCGCCTACGCCGGCCAGCTCGCCGCCCGGCCCCGGGACCGCTACCTGCCGTTCGACCTCACCGTCCACCCCGAGGCCGGGCCGGCCCAGGTGCTCAGCGTCGTCACCGCCGCCGGGCGACTCCTCGCCACCACCCTCGACGTCACCCTGCCCGACCTGCGCGCCTACCACCACGGGCCGTGCGGCCCGCGGGGCTTCGCGGCCATGGGCGTCGCCGAACTGCTGCTGCACACCCACGACATCACCCTCGGCCTCGGCCTGCCCTGGCAGCCGCCCGAAGAACTGTGCGCCTTCGTGCTCCACCGGCTCTTCCCCGACGCACCGCGCGAGGAGGCGTCCGCACAGCCCGAGGCCACCACCCTGCTCTGGTGCACCGGGCGCGGAGAACTGGACGGCCGCCCGCGCACGTCCACGTGGCACTGGCGGGCGGCCATGGGCGAGTGGGACGACTAGCCGGGACCGGCCGGGGTCAGCCGGTGCCAGGCGCGGGATCGGCCCGGGTCAGGAGCGGGATCGGCCGGGGGTCATGCGTCGCCGGTGGCGACGCGTTCGGCCCTGCTGCGCTCGACACAGAACTCGTTGCCCTCCGGATCGGCCAGGGTGGCCCAGCCCTTGCCGTCCGGGGTGCGGTGGTCGGCCAGCACGGTGGCGCCCAGGGCGACCAGGCGCTCCACCTCCTCGTCCCGGCTGCGGTCGTGCGGCTGCAGGTCGAGGTGGACCCGGTTCTTCGCCGACTTGCCGTCGGGCACCCGGATGAACAGCAGCGAGACGCCGGCGGAATCCACCACCGCCTCCTCGTCGCCCGGGTTGTCGTCCTCCCCCAGGGTGCCCTCCAACGCCCGGGCCCAGAACGAGGCCAGGGTGTGCGGGTCGGCGCAGTCGATCGTCACATGTCGTACCAGAGAAGCCATGCGGCCTACTCTGACGGGCGTCGTTCGGATCCGTCCAGCCTTTTCCGGGCGTGCCGGTGACCGTCCCGAGGGTACGGCGGGAAGGCCGGAACGATCTCCTCGAACCGGTAGCCGCACTTCTCCGCGACCCGGCAGGAGGCCTGGTTGTCGCCCTCGTGCAGCAGGTCGATCCGGTGCAGGCCGTCGTCGGCGAAGACGGCGAAGGCCCAGACGGTGAGCGCCTCCACCGCGCGCGGGGCCACGCCCCGGCCGCGGGCCGGGCCCGCCGTCCAGTACCCCACCTCGGCCGTCCCCCCGCTCGGGGCGCCGCGCTTGAGCACGACGTTGCCGACCAGTTCGCCGGCGTCCAGGACGGCGAAGCTGTACCGGGTGCCGGCCGCCCGGCCCTCGTACTGCAGGGCCAGCCAGTGCGCGGCCTGCTCGGGGTCCTGCACCGGGTTGCGGGTGAAGCGGCGCAGCGTCTCGTCCCGGTAGACCGCGACCAGGGCCGGCGCGTCGGCATCCTCGAAGGGGCGCAGCACCAGGCCCTCCGCGGTCGGGGGCGGGATCATCGGACGCGGGATCGCCGGGTGCGGGATTCTCGGGTGCGCGATCGTCGGGTCCGGGATGGTCGGGTGTGCGGTGGCGGTCACTTCTGCAGCCCCTGCCAGCCCCAGCGCGGGGTCGGGCCGGGGTCGCCGAGGTCGGTGCCGGCCGGGGAGGCGGACACGTCCTCGGCGATCTTCGTGCCCCAGTCGAAGTACTCCAGCACCCGGCGGCGCAGCTGCTCGTCCTCGGGCAGTTCCTCGCGGACCGCCTCGGCCATCAGCTCCATCCAGCGCAGCCGCTGCTCCTCGGTGATGGCCAGGCCCAGGTGGGCGCGCAGCAGGGCCTGGTGGCCCCCGAGCCCGTCGGTGAAGCCGGTCGGGCCGCCGAAGACCTCGGCCAGCCAGACGGCGACGTGCTCGATGTGGGTGGGGGTGAAGTCGGCGAAGACGGGGGCGAGCAGCGGGTCGGCGAGGACGCCCCGGTAGAAGGTGTGGCTGAGGCGGCGCAGGGCGTCGATGCCGCCGACGGCGTCGTAGAGGGTGTCGGGCCGTTGGTCGTTCATGAGTGTGCTCCCCGTGGGTGTGTGCCGTGCAGTGCGACCTTCCTAGCAGGCGGGCGGCGGCTGCGCCGGTGCTGCGGGCCGCCGTTCGCGTCGGGCTCAGCAAGCGGAGGGCGGTGTTCCTGCTCCCGGGCCGGAGTCGGTCGTGCCCCACGCCCTGGCGGACGGCGCCCCGACGCTCCCGCTTGACCCTGCCACTGGCGGCAGGGTCGGAGGGTTGCCGCATGGACACTGTGAACGCAGCAGAGGGTCGGGTCGTGGTGGTCACCGGGGCCGGGACCGGGATCGGGCGCGAGACCGCGCGGGCCTTCGCGGCCGAGGGCGCGCGGGTGCTGGCGGTCGGGCGGCGGCCGGAGCCGCTGGCGGAGACGGCGGCCGCGTACCCGGACCGGATCGACCCGCTGGTCGCGGACGTGACCGGGCCGGGCGCGCCGGAGGCGATCGTCGAGGCGGCGCTGGACCGGTTCGGGCGGCTGGACGTGCTGGTGAACAACGCGGGCGTCAGCGGCGGCGGGCAGCTCGGCGGGTACACCCGCGAGGGCATCGAGGCGTTGCTGGGCACCAACCTGGTCGCCCCGGTCCTGCTGGGCCAGGCCGCCCTGCCGGCGCTGGCGGAGAGCCGGGGCGTCATCGTCAACGTCAGCACCGCCGTCGGGCAGCGCGGCTGGCCGTCCAACGCGGTGTATCCGGCGGGCAAGGCCGCGCTGGAGACGGTGACCCGCAGCTGGGCGGTCGAGCTGGCGCCGCGCGGGATCCGGGTGGTGGCGGTGGCTCCGGGAGCCGTCGACACCCCCATCGGCGAGCACGCGGGGCACAGCCCCGAGCAGTCGGCGGCGCTGCGGGCCTGGCAGATCGCCCACACCCCGCTCGGACGGATCGGCCGCCCCGCCGAAGTGGCCTGGGCGATCGTGCAACTCGCGTCCCCGCAAGCCTCGTTCGTGACCGGCGTAGTGTTCTCCGTCGACGGGGGCGCGCTGGTGGGCTGACGCGCGGACGACGAGGAGGAGGCCGTACGGATGCGGATCGGCGAGCTGGCACGGACGACGGGTGCGACCGTCCGGGCGCTGCGGCACTACGAGCAGACCGGGCTGATCGACTCCGAGCGCGAGCCGAACGGCTACCGCGAATACCCGCAGTCGGCGGTCGTCCGGGTGCGCAACATCCGTGCGCTGGTGGCCGCCGGGCTCACCCTGGCGGACATCCGGCCGCTCCTGGGCTGCCTGGACGGGGACGTGCTGTCGCAGCGCCCGTCGGAGCGGGTGCTGCGGATCACCCGGGAGCGGCTGGCGGTGGTGGAACGGCGGATCGCCGTCCAGACGGAGGCGCGGGACCGGCTGCTGGCGGCCCTCGCGGCGGCCGCCGGAAGCCCGGCGCAAGGGTGACACCAGCGCGGGGACGGCGAACCGGCGCAAGGGTGACACCCGCGCGGGGACGGCGAACCGGCGCAAGGGTGACACCCGCGCGGGGACGGCGAACCGGCGCAAGGGTGGCACCCGGGCGATGACCGTGACCCGGCGCAGGGGGCGGCACCCCCGATCGGGGGTATGCGGGGGGCCGACGGGAGGGGACAGTGGGCGCATGCAGATTCCACTCTCCGTGATGGACTTCCTCGACCGGGCTGAGCTGGTCTACGGCGACCGGGTCGGCATCGTCGACGAACCGGTGCAGCCGGCCGAATCCTGGGGCGAGCTGAGCTACCGCCGGATCGCCGAACTCGCCCGGGCCCAGGCGGCCGGGCTGGACCGGCTCGGAGTCGGGCCCGGCGAACGGGTCGCGATCGTCTCGCACAACTCGGCGCGGCTGCTCACCTCCTTCTTCGGGGTCAGCGGATACGGCCGGGTGCTGGTGCCGGTGAACTTCCGGCTGAAGGCCGAGGAAGTGTCGTACATCGTCGAGCAGAGCGGCGCCTCCGTCCTGCTGGTCGACCCCGAGGTCGCCGACGAGCTGAGCGGGGTGGTGGCCGAGCACAAGTTCGTGCTCGGCGCGGACAGCGACGCCGTGCTGTACGACGGCGACCACGCCCCCCGCCGGTACGCGCTCTCCGAGAACGACACCGCCACCATCAACTACACCAGCGGAACCACCGCCCGCCCCAAGGGCGTTCAGCTCACCCACCGCAACGTCTGGCTGAACGCGACCCTGATGGGCCTGCACTACGGCGCGAACGACCGCGACGTCTACCTGCACACCCTGCCGATGTTCCACGCCAACGGCTGGGGCATGCCGTTCTCCCTCACCGGGCTCGGCGCCCGGCACATCGTGCTGCGCAAGGTGGACGGCGCCGAGATCCTGCGCCGGGTCGAGCGGCACGGGGTGACCTTCCTGTCCGGCGCACCCGCCGTGGTCCAGATGGTGCTGGACGCGGCCGCCGACTGGGACGGCCCGGTGCCCGGCCGGGACCGGGTGCGGATGATCGTCGCCGGCGCCCCGCCGCCGACATCGGTGGTGCAGCGCGTCGAGGAGGAGCTGGGCTGGGAGTTCATGCAGCTCTACGGCCTGACCGAGACCTCCCCGATCGTCACGGTCAACCGCTCGCGGGCCGAGTGGGACGCGCTGCCGGCCGCCGAGCGGGCCGAGAAGCTCGTCCAGGCCGGATCCCCGGCGCTCGGCACCCGACTGCGGGTCGACGATCAGGGCGAAGTGCTGGTGCGCTCCAACACCGTCCTGGCCGGCTACTGGCAGCAGCCGGAGGCGACCGCCGAGGCACTGCGGGACGACTGGTTCCACACCGGTGACGGGGGCACCCTGGAGGACGGCCGACTGACCATCTCGGACCGGAAGAAGGACGTCATCATCAGCGGCGGGGAGAACGTCTCCTCGATCGAGGTGGAGGACTGCCTGTACAGCCATCCGGCGGTCGCGGAGGCGGCGGTGATCGGGGTGCCGCACGAGAAGTGGGGCGAGACGGTGAAGGCGCTGGTGGTGCTCCGGGAGGGCCACGAGGGCGTCACCGAGGCCGAGTTGATCGCGCACTGCAAGTACCGGCTGGCCGGCTACAAGTCGCCCACCACGGTGGAGATCCGGGAAACCCTGCCGCGCACCGCCACCGGGAAGCTGCAGAAGTTCCGGCTGCGCGAGGCGTACTGGACCGGGCGGGAGCGGCAGGTCAACTGATGCGGCGGCTCGGCGAGTCGGTGACCCGACGGCTTGGCGAGTCGGCAAGTCGGCAAGTCGGCGGCTCAGCCGACCAGGCCTGACTCCCGAGCCGCCAGGGCGAGTTCGGTCCGGTTGCGGACGCCGAGCTTGTGCATCGCGGACTTGAGGTAGCCCGTCACGGTGTTGCGGGTCAGGCCCAGTCGGGCGGCGATCTCCGGGTTGGTCCGGCCGGTCGCCGCCCAGCGCAGCACCTCGTACTCGCGCGGGGTCAACGGCCGGACGGGGGCGGCCGGTCGGGACTTCTCGCGGCTCCAGGCGGCGGCCCCGGCGAGCGCCCGGGCCGCCGCCTGGGCCAGCTTTCCGACGGCGGAGATCCGGACGTCCCCGAACGGCACGACGGCGCGCACCGAGGCGTACACCACGCCGTGCACGGTGCCGCCGTCCAGCAGGGGGACGGTGAGCATCGCGTACAGGTCCTCGGCGGCCACGGCGGCGTCGTACTGGTGCGAAATGGTCGTGTCCGCACGGTAGTCGGGCACCCAGGTGGGTGCCCGTTCGGCGAGGGCGCGCCCGCCGAGACCGAGGCCGACCGGGACGGCCACGTCGTGCAGCAGGTCCCCCCGGGTGCCGGCCCAGTGGCGCAACACCATGCCCTCACTCCCGACCCGGCTCCCGGGCAGCCGCTCGGGCACGCCGACCAGGCCGACATCGGCGCCGCACTCGGCCACCACCCGCCGGGCGAGGTCGCCGAGCACCGCGTCCCGCACCAGTTCGGCGGCGCGCGCGGCGACTTCGGGGTCGTCGGGGCGCGCGGCGTGGGGGGTGTCCGCGCTTTTCATCGCGCGATTGTCACACGCGGCGGGGCCGGTGGCGAGAGTCCTGACGTGCGTCTTCGGTGGAATCGCGGGCGGGGCCGGCCGGGCCCCGCGTAGGGTGCGGGCCGGGATTACCGACGGGTAACACGCTTGGTCGAGAAGCGACGAAACGACGAGAAGTCCAGAAGAACCAGAAGATCAGAAAGCCAGAAGACGAGAAGACGAGAAGACGGGGAAGACGATGACCACGGACCGGAACACCCCTGCAGACGTCCTGGGCGGACTGCTGGAGGACCTGCACGCCGAGAGCGCGGCCCTGGACGGGCTGGTCGCCGCCCTGCCCGCAGCCGACTGGGCCCGCCCGACACCCGCCGAGGGCTGGACGATCGCCCACCAGATCGCCCACCTGGCCTGGACCGACGACTGGACGGCGCTGGCCGCACGCGACCCCGCGGGCTTCGGCGCGGCACTCGGCGACCGCTTCGGCGAGCTGTCGACAGCCGGCGCCGACCCGGTCGAGGACGGTGCGCGCGAGGGCGCGGCCGCCGAACCTGCGGCGCTGCTCGCCCGCTGGCGGGCCGGACGGGAGGAGGTGCGGGCGGCCCTGACCGCCGTGCCCGCCGACGTCCGGCTGCCCTGGTTCGGCCCGCCGATGAAGCCCGCCTCGATGGCGACCGCCCGGCTGATGGAGACCTGGGCGCACGGCCAGGACGTCGCGGACGCGCTCGGAGCCACCCGCGAGCCGACCGCCCGGCTGCGGCACATCGCCCACCTGGGGCTGCGCACCCTCGCCTTCGCCTTCTCCGTGCACGGCCTGCCCGCGCCGGAGCGCCCGGTCCGGCTCGAACTGACCGCCCCCGACGGCGGGACGTGGACCTTCGGCCCGGCCGGGGCGGAGGACGTGGTGGCCGGCCCGGCCCTGGACTTCTGCCTCCTGGTGACCAGGCGCCGCCACCGGGACGACCTCGCCCTCACCGCCACCGGCCCCGTCGCCACCGCCTGGCTCCCGATCGCCCAGGCCTTCGCCGGAGCCCCCGGCAAGGGGCGGCCGCCCGGGTCGGGTTCGTAGACCGCCCGACCCCCGGGGTTCAATGGCGGGTATGGACAACCTGCTCGGGCGCCTGCCCGCCATCCCCGACCTGCGCGACCGCTGCCGCGCGCTGGCCGCGCTCGACGCGATCCTCAGCCCGGACGACTGGGAGTCGCGCTACCACTCCTTCGACGCCTCCTGGGACGAGGACGAGCACGAGGAGCTGGCCTCGATGCGCAACGGCCAGGGCGACGACTGGATCGTGGTGTTCTCCCCCGCCGGCGCCTACGGTCGCGGCTTCGACCACGAGGCGCCCAACACGCCGGAGCTGCTCGCGGCCGTACCCGAGGAGTTCCGCCGCTTCGCCGAGGAACCCGCCTTCGGGGACGAGGACGGGCCGACCGTGACGGTCTGCTTCTGGCGCGCACCGGACGACGACGCCTGGCATGGCGTGGCCGCCGAACGCGGCGGGGAGGACCTGTGGGACCTGCTGCTGGACGGCTCGGCCGAGGCCTACCGGGCCTGGGCCGAGGACTACTTCGAGCCGGAGCACGACCTCGACCCCGCCGCGATCGGGCACGTCCTGGCGCTGCGCCCGCTCACCCCGGCCGTGGTGGCGGCGCTCAACCCGGACACCGACCTGGAGGAACTGGCGGCGGACCTCGCGGAGATCGGCTACCCGGGCTGACACCTCTGAGCGGGGCGGATGGGGCGGGCGGCAGGACGGGGCGGGTGGGCCGAACAATCCGAACGAGCCGGGCGGCCCTCACGTTCAGAGGCCGATCCGGAGCGGCGTGAGCCGGGTGGCGATCAGGTTGGTCGCCCCCCGGTCGCGCTCGATGTGGCCGTGGACCAGCAGTCCCGCCCGGTCCAGGGCGGTGCGGCGCTGCGACTCCCAGACCGGTCGGCTGCAGATCACGTTGATCAGGCCGGTCTCGTCCTCCAGGCTGAGGAAGAGCACCCCGCCGGCCGTCGGCGGCCGCTGCCGGTGGGTGACCAGGCCGCCGACCACCACCGCCGTTCCCGGTGGCACGTCCGGCAGTTGGGCGGCGGACAGGGCGCCGCCGCGGTCCAGGTGGATGCGCAGGTGCTGGAGCGGGTGACCGGTGGCGGAGGTGCCGGTGGCCCACAGGTCGGCGATGGTCTCCTCGACCGGGCTCATGCCGGGCAGGTCCGGCGCCTCGGCGCCGGGCGTGGTGCCGGGGAGCAGTTCGGCCGATATCCCGGCGAACGCCCCTGCCATCCACAGTGCTTGACGACGCGTCAGGCCGAAGCAGTCGAAGGCGCCCGCGGTAGCCAGCGCCTCCAGGACGGGAGCGGGCAGACCGGTGCGGCGGGCGAAGTCCTCCAGGTCGGCGTAGGGCTGCCCGGCCACGATCGCCTCGGCCTGCGGGGTGCCGATGCCGCGGACGGTCTCCAGGCCGAGCCGGATCGCCGGCTGCGGGCGCCCGGCGGTCAGCGGCGGTGTCGGGGTCGGCCCCCGGTACGGCTCCAGGGTGGGGCGCGCGCCGCTGGCGTTGACGTCCACCCCGCGCACCCGCACGCCGTGCCGTCGGACGTCCGCCACCAGGCTGAGCGGCGAGTAGAAGCCCATCGGCTGGTTGGCCAGCAGGGCGCAGGTGAAGGCCGCCGGGAAGTGGTACTTGAGCCAGGCGCTGGCGTACACCAGGTAGGCGAAGCTGATCGCGTGCGACTCCGGGAAGCCGTAGTTGGAGAAGGCCTCGATCTTGCCGTACACGTCCTCGGCGACCTCGGGCGGGATGCCGCGCTCGGCCATCCCGCCCAGCAGCCGATCGCGCAGCCGGGCGACCCGCTCGTGCGAGCGCTTGGCGCCCATCGCCTGCCGTAGCCGGTCCGCCTCGGCGGGGCTGAACCCGGCGCAGTCGATGGCGAGTTGCATCATCTGCTCCTGGAACAGCGGCACCCCGAGAGTCTTGCCGAGCGCGTTCTCCATCAGCGGGTGGGGGCAGCCGGCCGGTTCGACACCGGCGCGGCGGCGCAGGTACGGGTGGACGGACCCGCCCTGGATCGGGCCGGGGCGGATCAGCGCGACCTCGACCACCAGGTCGTAGAAGTGGTCCGGCTTGAGCCGGGGCAGGGTCGCCATCTGCGCCCGGGACTCGACCTGGAACACGCCGACGGTGTCGGCCCGGCGCAGCATCGCGTACACGCCCGGGTCGTCGTCCGGGATGGTGGCCAGGTCGTGGTGCAGGCCGTGGTGTTCGGCGATCAGGTCGCAGGCGTCGTGCAGTGCGGCGAGCATGCCGAGGCCGAGCAGGTCGATCTTCACCAGCCCGGCGCCGGCCGTGGACTCCTTGTCCCACTGCAGGACGGAACGCCCGGGCATCCGGGCCCACTCGGTCGGGCAGATCTCGCCGATCGGCTCCTTGGTGAGCACCATGCCGCCCGAGTGGATGCCCAGGTGGCGGGGCAGGCCGTGGAGTTGGCCGGCGAGCGAGAGCACGTCGGCGGGGATGACGGCGTCCGCCCCGGGGGCGGAGCGGAAGTCGGTCTGCCGGCTGAACGCGTCCACCTGCCCCTGCGGGTAGCCGAGCACCCGGGCGGCGTCGCGGATCGCCAGCCGGGGCCGGTAGGTGATCACATTGGCGACCTGGGCGGCGTGCTCGCGCCCGTAGCGGCCGTAGACGTACTGGATGACCTCCTCGCGGCGGCGGTTCTCGATGTCCAGGTCGATGTCGGGCGGCCCGTCGCGGGCGGTGGAGAGGAAGCGCTCGAACAGCAGCCGGTAGTGGATCGGGTCGACGGCGGTGATCCCGAGGGCGTAGCAGACCGCCGAGTTGGCGGCCGAGCCACGGCCCTGGCACCAGATGTCCTGGCGCCGGCAGAAGTCCACGATGTCGTGCACGATCAGGAAGTAGCCGGCCAGGTCGAGGTCCTCGATCACGTCCAGCTCCTTGGCGAGCTGGCGGCGGGCGACGGCGTTGCCGGGGCCGAAGCGCGCCGGGCCGCCGGCCGCGACCAGCGCGCGCAGGTGGCCGATTTCGGTCCCGCCCTCGGGGACGGGGAAGCCCGGCAGCTCCGGGTCCAGCCGGGCGAAGTCGAAGGCGCAGGCGCGGCCGAGCTCGACGGTGGCCCGCTGCACACCCGGGAAGCGGGCCAGCCGACCGGCCATCTCGCGGCCCGAGCGCAGGTGCGCGGTGCCGGCCGCCCGGGTCCAGCCGACCGCGTCCTGCAGGGTGCGGCGCCCCTGCAGCGCGGCGAGGCTCTGCGCGAGGCGGCCCTGGGCGGGGCCGGCGTGGTGGGCGTTGGTGGAGGCGACGGTGGTCAGCCCCTGCCCGGCGGCGAGCGCGGCGAGGGCGTCGTTGCGCCGGTCGTCCCCCGGCAGCCACTGGTCGATCAGCTCGACGTACACGTTCTCGCGGCCGAACGCCTCGGTGAGGCTGCGCAGTCGGCGCTCCGGGTCGCCCTTCCCGGCGAGGGCCGCGGGAACCCGCCCGAGGCGGCAGCCGGTGAGCACCGCCCAGTGGCCGTCATGCGCCCCGGCCAGGGCCGCCAGGTCGTACACCGGGCGGCCCTTCACGCCGCCGGCCAGCTGGGCGGCGGCGATCGCGGCGGAGAGGCGGCGATATCCCGCCGGGTCGCGGGCGAGGACCAGCAGGTGCTCGGTCTCCTCCGGGGGGTGGCGGGGTGGTTCGTGGAGGGGCGGTTGGTGGGGTGGTTCACGGTGGGGCGGTTCGCGGTGGGGCGGTTCGCGGCGGGGCGGTTCGCGGCGGGAGGGTTCACGGCGGATGGTCAGCTCGGCGCCGAACACGGTGGCCACGCCGGTGCCCCGGGCCGCCTCGGCGAGCCGGACGGCTCCGTACAGGCCGTCGTGGTCGGTGATCGCGAGGGTCTCCACGCCCAGCCGGGCCGCCTCGGCGACCAGGTCCTCCGGGTCGCTGGCGCCGTCCAGGAAGCTGAAGGCGGAGTGGACGTGCAGTTCGGCCCAGGGTTCGGCGGAGTCCTTTGGGGCGGCCGGGGGCTCCGCCGCAACGGGGCGGCGCAGCGGAACGACCGTACGGTCCGGCGCCGCGCCGGTCAGCCGGCGGTGCAGTTCGCTCCAGGGGAGGGTGGGGTGGCTGGTGAAGCCCATCGGGGGTTGCCTTCGTCGCTCTCGTGTTCGTCCTGCCCTGCCCCCCTGCCCTGCCCCCCTGGCCGGTCGCCGATCAGTCGTAGCCGGCCTCCAGGTACCACGCACCCCCCTCCACGGTGAGCAGCAGCGCCCGGCCGCCGCCCACCACGACCTGGAACCGCGCCCGACGGCGGGCGAGCGCCTGGTCCCACCAGTACTCGACCGCCGGCCAGGGCCCGGTCCAGCCGTCCACCGGCTCCTCCCGCCCCCGGACCACGACCAGGGCCGGCCGGGCCGACACCCCCGCCCGGCCGTCCACCGTGACCGGCTGCCCGGCCTCGTCCAGCACCCGCACCGGCGCGGGCTCCCGCAGCACCACCGTCGGCCACACCTCCGGCAGCCGCCCCGGCCAGGGCGCGTCGGCCGGCACCGCCGCCTCGTACGGCTCGCCCCACGGCACCTTGACGGCCTGCTCGCCCGGACCACGCCCGCCGGCCGGCTCGATCCGGCGCAGCCCGGCGTGCCCGAGCACCGCCTGCACCCGGGCGACCGCGCGCTCCACCCGGTCGTCGGCGACCGCCTGGCCCCACAGCGCCAGCTGGCGGCCCTGGTCCGGGGAGAGGCCGTCGGGGGCCAGCCGGAGCAGGGTGAAACCGGCGTCGAGGCCCTCGCCGACAGCCTCGAAGGTGCCTGCACCCTGCCAGGCCTGGAGCTGCCAGCGGACCCGCTCGGCCAGCGCCGTCGCCGACAGCCGCCCCTCGTGCCGCCACAGCCGGGACGCCGTCCGGCCGTCCGCGCAGGCCACTTCGACGGCCACCCGACGACAGGTCAGCCCCGCCCCCGCCAGCCGCTGGTGCAGCGCCTCGGCCAGCGTGCGGGCGACGAACACCAGCGGCTCGGCCAGCGGCTCCGGCGGGTCGAAGCGCTGCTCGACGGCGAGGTCCGGCTCCTGGTCGCGCGGCACCAGCGGGCGCGGCTGCAGCCCGCGGGCCAGCCGGTGCGCGACCGTCCCGGAGGGGCCGAAGCGGTCCGCGACCGCATCGGACGGCAGCGCGGCGAAGGCCCCGACGGTGGGCAGGCCGAGCCGCCCCAGCAGCTCGGCCGGCGCCTCGTCGCCCAGCGCGCTCACCGGGTACGGGGCGAGGAACTCCGCCGTCCGCCCGGCCGGGACCAGCACCCCGGCACGGGCGGCCAGCACGGCGGCGAACAGGCCGTCGGCGACGCCGACCTGGGCGTGCGGGGGTGCTGGGCGCGGGGCTTCGGGGGCAGGGGTTTCGGGGGTGGGGGTCTCAGGTGTGGGGGATTCGACGGTCACCGCGCCCGGGACGGCGTCCGGGACGGGCGGCTGCCCGAGGGCGTCCGCCACCGCCGTCCGGACCTTGGCGGCCAGCGCCTCCTCGCCGCCGAAGTAGCGGCCCGGCCCCTTCACCGGAATCGCGCACAGGCCCGGGCGGACCACCTCCACCCGGGGCGTGAACGCCTCCACCGCCGCGACCACCGGTTCGAAGCGGCGGGCCTCCGCCTCCGGGTCGCGGTCGCGCAGCTCCAGCGCCGGGCAGAGCCGCTGGGCCAGCTTGAGCCGCTGCCCCTGCCGCACCCCGGCCGCCCGGGCGCCCGCCGAGCAGGCGAGGATCCGGCCGCCCTCGGTCACCGCCACCGGGTCGTCGCCGGTGACGGCCACCACCGGCCAGTCCGGGCACCAGACCACCAGCACCCGGGGGGTCCGCTCCTCCGCCATCCCAGAAATCTCGGACATCTCAGACCACCGCCGCGACGCGTGGTTCCGTCGGCTCCGTCACGGCCTGCGGCTGCTCCCGCAGCGGGCGCACCGCGCCGTGCTCGTCCGGCAGCCAGAGCCGGGCCGTCCGACCGCGCACCGCCGAGCCGCGGCCCTCGGCCACCACCTCCACCTGCCGGCCGGTGAGCTGCCCGTGGCCGTCGCCCAGCCCGAACCAGCGCCCGGACCGGACCCCCAGTCGCAGCGCCGCGCCCGGCCACGGCCCGGCCACCAGCAGCACGCAGCCGCTGCGCCGCAACACCGCCGCGAGCCGGGCGGCCAGCTTCGGCGGCACCGGGCCGTCCGGGCGCAGCATGATCAGTTCGACCGCCCCGGCCAGCACCGACACCACCTCGGCCCAGTGCGACCCCGGGTCGTCCGCGACCAGCAGCCGCCGCAGGTCCAGCCCGTACCCCTCCGCGGCGGCCAGCCCCAGGTCCGGCAGCCCGACCGCCGCGGCCCAGCCGCCCTCGGTCTCCCGCACCCCGGCGGCGAGCGCCAGCAGCAGCCCGGAGTCCCCGCCGGCCACCGACACCGCGGTCCCCCGCCGCAGCCCGGCGTCCGGCAGCACCTCCCGCAGGGCGGGCGGCACCGGCAGCAGGCCCCGGGTCTCCGTCTGGCCGTCGGCCGGTTCCCGTTGTTCCCCCGGCAGGGCAGCCGGGAGCGCCACCGGCCGGAGCGCTGGGCGCGCGGGCTGCTCGGCGGTGGATTCGAAAACAGATTCGAAAACGGGCACAACCCCAGGATCGAACATTCGTTCGCAAAGATTCAAGTCCGATTCGACAGCCCCACCCGTCACTCCTGCCACTGACCGGAGACGCCCCATCGGGTGTCGACCTGCGACCGTCACGCTAAGTGGCCAAGCGCGCCTCTCTGTGGAACTCGCCTACCCGGAAGCGTCACTGCGTGATCGTCTGGCCCTCGAGTCCGAGTCCGAGTCCGAGTCCGAGTCCAGGGAGGCCCCCGTGTCCCGAACGCCGCAGGAGATCTTCGAGAGTTACGTCTACGCCGGTGCCCTGACCCGGAATGCCGAGGCTCTCGCCGAGAACTTCACTGCGGACGTGGCCGTCTCGCTGGTGCAGATCTTTCGCATCCGCGACGGGAAGACCGCTCGACCGCGTGACTGCTTCGCCCCCGAGCTGATGAGCTGAGGACGTCCGAGCAGTTCCCCCCGCAGACATGCGCCGAGTGACGAGTGACCGCCTGGTTCCAACAATCGCTTGGTTCCAACAACCGCGTCACGCCATCCGGTTCGTCGTCGAGGCGGATCGCCACCACTGTGCCCAGCCCGCCGCAGACCATCCGCACAGCGCACCACCGAGCCGCCGGCAGGCCGCCGTCCTACCCTTGCAGAAGGGGACGAACGCGTCGAGGAGCTGCCAATGGCGACGGCGAGATGGTTCTTCGAACCCGGTCACACCGCGGCCGAGTTCAGCGCCAGGCACATGATGATCACTTACGTGCGCGGCCAGTTCAAGAACGTGCACGGCTTCCTGGAGGTCGATCCGGACGCCCCGGAGCACGCCACCGTCGAAGCGACGATCGACGCCACCCAGGTGTACACCGGCCAGCCCGAGCGCGACGCCCATCTGCGCAGCGCCGACTTCTTCGACGTCGAACACCATCCGACCTGGACGTTCACCGGATCGCGCATCCAGCAGGTCAGCGCGACCGAGTACGAGGTCACCGGCAACCTCACCATCCGCGGCACCACCCGCCCGGTGACCTTCGACGTGACCTACCTCGGCCAGTGGAACACCCCGTGGTGGGAGGACGGCCGGAACCTCGGCACCCGCCGCCGCGCCGGCTTCGTCGCCCAATCCCGCATCAACCGCCATGACTTCGGCGTCAGCTGGAACGACACGGTCGACCGTGGCGGCGTCGTCGTCAGCGACACCGTCGACGTCGTCGTCGACATCGAGGCCGTCCTCGACACCACCGCACCGGCCGCCTGACACGCGCGCGCCGGCACCGAAGCGGCGCCAGCACCGAAGCCACCCTGCCCGAAGCCCTGCCCGAAGCCGCCTTCGCGCTCCACGATCGGACGATGGCACCACGCGGTCAGCGAGGAGAAGCCCATGGACGCGTCCCGCCCCGGCCACACCGCAGAGCTTCTGAGGCACTTCGCCGACCTGCGCGACGGCACGCACGGAAACGCGGTGTCCCGTCAGGACAAGGAGCGGCTCTTCGCCGAAGCGGTACCGCTCCTCGACCCCTACGCGCGGCAGGCGCTCAGCGAGATCAATGCGGACCTGCTCCTTGGAACCGGAGAGATCCTGGCCACCGGGATCCGCTCGACCCAGGACGGCGTCGACGCGATCTGGGCCCTGACGTGGCCCGAGCAGCGGGCTGCGGGCATCGACCCGATCACCCTGCACGCCTTCTACGGCGCCGAGTTCCACCACCCGCATCTGCGCGGAGGCACCGTGCACGACTGGCCGCTCAACGTCTTCACCGAGGAGCAGGCCGCCGCGAAACTGACGACCTTCCGGGAGATCGCGTCTGCGGAGGTGCACAACCTCGTCTTCCAGCGGGACTACCGGATCATCCCGGCCACAGTGCGGCAGCGCACGCGTCCCGCCGAACCGCCGAATCCTGGTCGCTGACAGCCGCCGCCGGACGGGCGAAGGGGTTCGACCGACCGGGGTACCGACAGACTATTTTTCCTTGACAAATTTTTTTGTCGGTTGGAGGCTGGAAGGGTGCTGGACGTCGCCGTGATCGAAGAACCCGCCGCGGCCGAGGCGTCCCTGGACCCGATACGGTCCCGGATCCTCGCCGCCCTCGCCGAGCCCGGCTCGGCCGCCATGCTGGCCACCCGCCTGGGCCTGCCCCGGCAGAAGGTCAACTACCACCTGAAGGAACTGGAACGGCACAACCTCGTCGAGCTCGCCGAGGAACGACGCAAGGGCAACGTCACCGAACGGGTGTACCGCGCCACCGCGGCCTCCTACGTGATCTCCCCCAGCGTCCTGGCCGCCATCAGCCCGGACCCCGCCCGCTCCCCCGACCAGCTCTCCGCCCGCTGGCTGCTCGCCCTGGGCTCCCGGCTGGTCCAGGAGGTCGGAACCCTGCTGAGCGGCGCCACCCGAGCCCGGCAGCGGGTCGCCACCTTCGGTATCGACGCCCAGGTACGGTTCGCCTCCGCCGCCGACCGGACGGCCTTCGCCGAAGAACTGGCCCAGGCCGTGGCGACCCTCGTCGCCCGCTACCACGACGAGTCCGCCGCCGAGGGCCGCAGCCACCGGGTGGTCGTCGGGCTCCACCAGATCCCCGCGGCGCCGGCGGCGCCCGCCACCGCACCGGAGACGAACGGAGCCGGGCCGAGCGAAGCGGAGCCTGCGACGACCGGGTCCGGCCCGAGCGGAGCCGGGCCGGAGAGCACCGGGACCGGACCCAACCAGGAGACCCCACGATGACGCACCCGTTCGAGATCGAGCTGGAGACCACCCTGCCGGCGAGCCCGGAGCAGGTCTGGGAGGCGATCGCCACCGGGCCCGGGATCGACTCCTGGTTCATGGGCCGCAACGAGCTGGACCCGCGCGAGGGCGGCACCGCGACCATGGAGACCGGGGGCCACCGCGAGGAGGCGGTGATCACCGCCTACGAGCCCGGGAAGCGCCTGGCCACCCGCACGGCCACCACCGCGGACGGCCGCTTCATGGCCTTCGAGTACCTCATCGAGGGCCGGGACGGCGCCGCCACCGTGCTCCGCGTCGTCCACAGCGGCCTGCTCGGCGACGACTGGCAGGACGAGTACGACGCGCTGCGCCGCGGCTGGCCCTTCCACCTCCACACGCTCCGCGAGTACCTGGCCCACTTCCCGGGGCGCACCGCCGTCCCCGTCTTCGCCGCCGCACCGTCCGCCGGACGGCCGGAGCGGGAAGTCCGCGCGGCCCTCGCCGACGCCCTGTCGCTGCCGCTCCCGGTCGCCGTCGGCGCGCGGGCCCACGGCGAGCCGTCCGGACTGCCGCCGCTGGACGGCGAGGTGGTCTGGGCCGACGACGAGCGCTTCGAAGTCCGCACCGCCGACGGGCTCTATGCCTTCCACCACGGCTCGGGGCTGATGCTGATGTTCCACCACCTCTTCGCCCCGTCGTCGGACGGAGCCGAAGCGGCCTGGCAGCGGTGGCTGACCGGGCTCCTCGACTGACCCAAGGGCACAAGTCCCGCAGACGCAGCCGGACTTACCACCCCCTTCCAACCCCGCAGATACAACCCCGCAGATACAACCCCGCAGACCCGCAGACCTGCACGAGAACTGAGGGATCACCCATGCGCACCCTGATCAGCACCGCTTTCATCTCGCTCGACGGCGTCGTCGAGGCCCCCGGCGGCGAGCCCGGCTACCGGAACTCCGGATGGACCTTCAAGGACGTCGAGTTCGTCCCCGAGGCGTTCGAGATCAAGGGACGGGAGCAGGAGGAGGCCACCGCGATGCTGCTGGGCCGGGTCAGCTACCAGGCGTTCAGCCCGGTGTGGCCGGACATGGCGGAGTTCCCCCGCTACAAGACCATGCCGAAGTACGTCGTCTCCACCACCCTCACCGACGACGACCTGGTCCCGAACTGGGGCGAGACCACCATCCTGCGTTCGATCGACGAGGTCGGCGCGCTGAAGGAGACCGAGGGCGGCCCGATCATCGTCCACGGCAGCGCCACCCTGAACCACGCCCTCTCGGACGCCGGCCTGATCGACCGCTACCACCTGCTCGTCTACCCGCTGCTGCTCGGCGCCGGCAAGCGCCTGTTCAGCACCACGGACAAGGACGCCCAGAAGCTGAAGCTGGTCGAGCACGAGACCTACTCCAACGGCCTGCAGAAGCAGGTCTTCGACGTGGTCCGCTGATTTCCGCCCCCTTCACGGTGATTGACGTCTCGTCAATCACCGTGAAGGGAAACCGATGGACAGTCCCCCCGTGATCACCAGACTGATCCCATGACTGTGACGGACGACAAGACCGACCTGCGGATCTATCTCCAGGACGCCCGCGACGCCCTGCTCTGGAAACTCGACGGCCTCCCCGAATACGACCTGCGCCGCCCCCTCACCCCGACCGGGACCAACCTGCTGGGCCTGGTCAAGCACGTCACCGGGGCCGAGGCGCTGTACCTCGGCGAGACCTTCGGCCGGCCCTTCCCGGAACCGACCCCGCTGTGGTTCCTCGGCCAGGCCGAACCGAACGCAGACCTGTGGGCGCGGGCGGACGAGACCACCGAGGAGATCGTCGGGCGCTACCGGCGGATCTGGGCGCACGCGGACGCCACCATCGAAGCGCTGCCACTCGACGCGACCGGCGAGCTGCCGTTCGGCGACCGGCCGCGACAGACCCTGCACCGGGTCCTCGTCCACCTGATCGCCGAGACCCACCGCCACGTCGGCCACGCCGACCTGGTCCGCGAACTCGTCGACGGCGCCACCGGCCAGCGCCCCGACGGCGCCAACACCGCCGACGGCGACGCGCACTGGTGGCAGGCCCACCACGACCGCGTGGAACAGGCGGCCCGGGAGGCCGGCGGACTCGGCTGACCGGCCGGGCATGGTGCCCGGGCGGACCTGTCGGAGGGGCGCAGGCGCGGGGCGACGGGGGCGGGTCCGGGGGCGTGCCGTTCACCGGGCGCGGGTTCCGTCCGCCTGACGGAGGTTCCGGCGGTCGGGTAGGGCGAGGGTGAGGGCAGGGCGAGGGTGAGGGCAGGGGCGAGGGTGAGGGCAGGGCGAGGGTGAGGCGCGAGTACTGGGCGTCGCGCGGATTCCTCCGTGGCGGAACCTCCCCGCCGCCGCGCCCCTCCCCCGTCTCCGGGGCGAAACCGGCGTGGCGATGTCCGGCGGTGCCGCTAGGGTCTGGGGGTCAGGGCCGGGGAGGGGTGGGATACGTGGGGTGTGAGCAGGTGGCGGGTTTGCCGAGTGCGGTGGTGCACGTCGGGAGCCGGGAGTTCCTGGCGCGGGAGGAGCTGCCCGCCACGGGGGCGTTCCTGGACTTCGGGGCGCTGCGGCCGTTCCCGTCGGATGCCGAGCGGCTCGTCGTCCTCGGCGAGACGGACTACTGCACGCCCTTCGCCGCCGTCGGCAACCTGGTGCTGCTGGACGGCACCACCGGCGAAGTCTTCCTGGACAACGGCGGCCCGCGACGGGACCTGCTGGCCTCCGATCTGACCGCGCTGGCCGGGCTGGTGCGGGAGGTGGAGGCGGTGGCCGGGGCGGCCCGGCGGCCGGAGGCACTGGACGGGCGGCGCGGGCCGGCGGTGGTGGCCGAGGTGATGGCGGGGGCCGAGCAGCGGATGCGGGAGATCGATCCCGGGCTGTTCGGGGACGGCACCACGCCGCCGGCCCACTGGGGCACCGCCCTGCTGGTGCACGCGCTGGGCTGGGGTGCGCTGCCGGGCGGTCCTGACGGGCCCGCCTACGAGGTCGGCCCGGAGCTGGTGGCGGAGCTCGCGGCGCTGACGGACGAGGACGACGGCCCCGGCGAGGTCCACCGCTTCCGGTCCGAGTACCTGCCCGCCGCCCTGCTGCACGAGCCGACCCGACGGCTGCTGACCGAGGTCGGGCTGCCGGTGGGCGGGGCGATGTTCGGGGTGTGCGAGGAGCCGCTGGTCACCATGGGCGAGGCGTACCCGGAGTACTTCGACGGCGAGGAGGAACGCCCGTACCAGCGGGACTTCATCGCCCTCGGGGACTGGCCGACCGACCTCACGATCGCCCTGGACGGCGCCACCGGCCGGCTGGAACTGCCGGACTGGTACGACGACGGCCAGCCCGAGGCCTACCTGAACCGGGACCTGTCCGCGCTGCTCTACGCCCTCTGGACGTACGAGCGGCTGCGCGCCGAGTGGGAGCGCTGGGACTACGGCCGGGGCCGGGACGCCTGGGCGGTGTTCGACCCGCAGTCCCTGCTGAGCACGGTCGTGGACCAGCTGGTGGAGGCCGTCGACCCGGAGGCGTTCGCCTCGCCCGGCTGCTCCTGGCGGCTCCTCGCCGAAGACGGGCACATGGGCGGCCTGCTCGGCTGACCGGAGCCGGGCGCGGCCGGGCAGATACTGACCGGCATGCCGTCGATAGCCACGCTGACGCTGACCTACGTGGACAGCCCCTTCATCAACTTCCGGGACTTCGCCTTCCCTGACGGGCAGGGGCACGGGTACCGGTGGGTCCAGATGAAGCGTTTCCACCTGCCGTCCGACGCGCCAGACGACGGGCCATCCGACGCGCCGGACAACGCGCCAGACAACGCGCCAGACGACAAGGCACTGCTGACCGCCCTGATCGCACATCCGGAGTTCCGGGACACGTACGACGGGGCCGGCGTGTGGCACGAGCCGCGCCATGGACCGTGGTGGTCAGACCACATCACTCCGGACACCTACCTGGCCGTCGACGAGGTGACCGCCACTGCCGTGATCGGTTCATGGGCCGCTGACGGCGCGGGAGTCCCCGCCGAACTCGACGAACGACTGCAGGACATGGTCTATACACCGATCCGCCAGGCAACGAGCCGGTATGCACTGGGGGACCTCCCCGACGAGGCGCACCACGACTACGGCCGCGTCCACATCGAGTTCCACGAACTCGTTCTCGTCGATCGTCGTGCGGGTGTCCTCACCCTGCTGGTCGCCGCCGACGACTGAGGAAAGGCGGCCGGAAAGGGGGCCGGGAAGGCAGGTGAGGTGGACGGCGGGGGCGCGGTGGGCCGAGCGTAGGCTGTGCCGGTTCGATCACCTGAAGGGACATGTGAGAGATGCACAGCGATACGGGGGACCTCTACCGCGCGTTCGCGGAACAGGAGGCTCGCGGCAACTCTGCGAGCTACCAGGACCTGGCCGAACGCGTCGCCGGGGACGGGCGGTTGCTCGCCCTGCTGGACGGACTGCCGGCCGCGAAGCGGCAGCCGAACCTGCTGTTCGGCGCCGTCCGCCACCTGGGCGGGCCGGTGACGGCGGGCTGGCCGGCCTTCCGTGACTGGGTGGCGGGCCATTGGGACGAGGCGTCGGCGACGATGCTGGCGCGGCGGACGCAGACCAACGAGGCGGGCCGCTGCGCCACCCTGCTGCCACTGTTGGCGACGCTGCCGCAGCCGCTCGCGCTGATCGAGGTGGGCGCCTCGGCCGGCCTCTGCCTGTACCCGGACCGGTACCGCTACCGGTACCGGTCGGCGGACGGGGCGTCCGCCGTGGTCGCCGAGTTCGGCGCGGCGGCGAGCCCGGTGACGCTGGACTGCACGGTGAGCGGGCCGGTGCCGCTCCCGGCGTCGCTGCGGGAGCAACTGCCCGAGGTGGTGTGGCGGGCCGGGATCGACCTCAACCCGCTGGACGTCCGCGCCGAGGACGACATGCGCTGGCTGGAGTCGCTGGTGTGGCCGGAGCAGACCCACCGGCTGGAGCGGCTGCGCGGCGCCGTCCGGGTCGCCCGGGCCGCCCCGCCGCTGCTGGTGCGCGGCGATCTCAACGCGACGGTACGGGAGTTGGTGGCGCAGGCGCCGGCGGGGGCGACCCCGGTGGTGTTCCACAGCGCCGTCCTCGCCTACCTGCCGCCGCAGGCGCGGGAGGAGTTCGCGGCGACCGTGCGCGAGTTGCCCGGGCACTGGATCTCCAACGAGGCGGTGCCCGTGCTGCCGACCGTCGCCCGGCGCCTCCCCCGCCCGGCCGCGGCCGGATCCGGGCTGTTCGCCCTCGCCCTGGACGAGCGGCCGGTGGCGTTCACCGGGCCGCACGGGCAGTCCCTGGACTGGTTCGGCGCCGCCCTGGGCTGACCCCGGAAGTCCGGGTTTGGATCCGGGCTTGGATCCAGGTGTGTGAATCCGGGCTTGGATCCAGGCGTGAATCCGGGCTTGGATCCAGGCGTGAATCCGGGCTTGAAGCTGCCGCAGCGGCAGCCTCTACCGTCGTGACCAGGGCCGGAGGAACCGGCCCTGGTCCGACGAACGTACGGCTCTGGGACTCGGTGACGCAGGGACTCGGAAGCGAGGAGGTAGCCATGGCCTGGCCGATTGCGGACGTCGCCCGGATGTCCGGGGTGACTGCCCGGACTCTGCGGCACTACGACGAGATCGGGCTGTTGCCCCCGGCCTGGATCGGCTCCAACGGCCACCGCTACTACGAGGAACGACAGTTGTTGCAGCTGCAGCAGATCCTCGTGCTGCGGGCGCTGGGCGTGGGGCTGGCCGAGGTCGCCCGGATTCTGGGCGACCAGGTGGACGAGCTGGACGCCCTCCGGGGCCACCACCGGCGGCTGGTCTCCGAACGGGACCGGTTGGACGCCCTGGCCGGCACCGTGTCCCGCACGATCGCGGACCTGGAACGCTCCCGCAAGGACGGCACTGCCATGACCATCAACCGACCCGAGAACCTGTTCGAGGGCATCCAGCCCGCCGACGTCGACGAGAGCCTGCGCGACTTCCCCGAGCACGCCGAGGCAGCCCGGCGCGCGACCGCCGCGATGAGCCCGGCCGAGATCGAGGCCGGGCAGCGCGAGCGGACCGAGCGCATGATCCGCATGGCGGAGCTGCTGGCGGCCGACCACCCGGCGGACGCCGAGCCCGTGCAGAGCCTGATCGACGGGGAGTACCGCGTGCTCTGCGAGATCCGGCCGGTCCCGACGGTGGAGTACCTGGCGATCGCACGCTCCTGCACCGGGAACGAGCAGTGGAACGCCGCGTACGAGGCCATCGCTCCGGGCCTGGCCGCGTACCAGCGTGCCGCCATGGAGGCGTACGCGGCGGCGCGGCTGACCTGACCCGCCCGGCGGAGGGGCGTTCCCCTCTGCCGCCACTCCCAGCCGCCGCTCGCAGCCGTCACCCCCGCCATCACTCCGTCCGCAGCGCCGTGACCGTCCTGGTCCGGGCCGCCCAGGTGGCGGGGAGGGCGGCGCCCAGGAGCGCCAGCACCAGGCCGCCGAGTATCAGCGGCCCCACCACCGCCGGGTCGAACACCCCGAGGTCCGCGTCGGGCACCCTTATCCCGGCGGCGCGGGCCATCGCGGGCATCACCTGGTGGTGCACCAGGATCCCGATCGGCACCCCGATCAGGCCGGCCGCCAGCCCGCTGCCGCAAACCGAGGTGAGCACCATGCCGACGGTCTGCCGGGGCGACATCCCGAGTGCCTTGAGCACCCCGAGGTCGTGCACCCGCTCTCGGGTGTCCAGCAGCACGGTGTTGAGCACCCCGAGCCCGGCGACCACGGCGAGCAGCAGGGTGAGTGTCCCCGCCAGGGTGTTCATCGCCAGCACCACGATGTTGATCTGCTGCTCGCCCGGCTCGGCGCCCAGCCCCATCGACCGGACCGCGCCGTCGAGCGCGTCGGCGTACGCCTTCGCGTCGGTGCCCGGGGTGAGGTCGATGCGGAAGGTGATCGCCTCGGCGGCGACGGTGCTGCCGAGCGGGGCCAGCGCGGCCCGGTCCACGAACACGAAGTCACCGGTGGTCAGGACCTCGCCGGTGATCTTCGCCGGCGTGCTGCGCCCGTGGTCGGTGAGGCTGACGGTGTCGCCGACCTTCGCCTGGTTGGCACGGAGGTAGGCGGTGCCCACCACGACCTCGCCGGGGCCGCGGAACCAGCGTCCGGAGACCAGCTGGTAGCCGCCCCAGGAGGCGTCGCCGCTGAACGCGACCACCTCGGAGCGCCCGGTGTCGCCGGCCACGGCCACCGGCGCCGGGACGCTGCTGTACCAGGCCCGGGTGCCCGGGCGGCCCTCGATCGCCTTGGCCACCGCCGCCTCGTCCACCTGGTCGGCGGGCTTGGCGGGGCCCTCCATCGGGGCCTGGACCACGACCTTGCCGCCGTGGCCGGCCTCCAGGCCGTCCTGGACCAGGCCGAGGGAGAGCGTCAGGCCGACGCAGAGGGTGACCCCGGCGGTGCCGAGCACCACCGCGGCCGCCGTGGTCGCCGAACGGCCCGGCCGGTTGAGCGGTCCCGCCAGCCCGAGGCTCAGCGCCCGCGGCACCGGCAGTCGGCCGAGCCCGTTCTGCAGCCGCGTCAGGAGGCCGGCCGTCCCGGTCCGGCCCCGGGTGCCCGGAGTGCCTGGGGGCGCCGCAGCCGAAGCCGCAGCCGCCCGCTTGGCGCCCGGCGCCGTCCGGCCGACCGCGAGTGCCTCCACCGTGCGCAGCCGTCCGGCCCGCAGCGCGGGCGCCAACGCGGTGCCCGTCACGGCGGCCAGGGCGGCCGCCGGGACCGCGAGGTCCACCCAGAGCGGGATGCCCAGCAGGCCGCCGCGCAGGGCCTTGTGGGCCAGACCGAGGACCGGCACGGAGAGCAGGTTGCCCCCGAGCACTCCCAGCGCCGTGCCGACTCCGGCCGGGATCAGCGCCTGGCCGACGTAGGCGCGCGCCACCTGGGCCGGGGTGAAGCCGAGGGCCTTGAGGATGCCGATCCGGCGGGTGGCGGCGGTGACTGCGCCGCTGACCACGACGCCGATGATCAGCACCGACATGGCGAGGCCGAGCAGCCCGAAGGCCGTGACGAACGGGACGAACGTCGAGGCCGTCCGGTTGGCCTCCGCCTGGACGGGCCGGTAGGACGTCGCCCTGGTGAGCGCGCCGGCCGGCACCGCGGCGGCGATCGCGGCGTGGTCGGCCTCCACCTCGGCGTCGGTGCCGGCACGGGCGAAGCGGTAGAGGTACTGGGCGGCGGGCGTCGTGCCGGGCGCGGCGAGCCCGGCGACCTGCTCGGGGGCGACCCAGCCGTCCGCGCTCCAGGAGACGGAGGCGGCCAGGCCCACGACCTTGAGCGTCGGCTGCCCGGGCAGGTCCGGGAACCGCATGCTGTCGCCGACGGCGAGCGGGGAGTGGCCGTCCAGGAACACCACCTCGCCGGGGTCCTCGACCCAGCGGCCCATGGTGATCCGCAGGCCGTCCATCGGGCCGTCCATCGCCCGGCCGACCAGCGTCGTCGGCGGGAGCAGCGTGCCGGGCAGCGGGAACGTGGTGTCCGGGCCCGAGCGCGGCTGCACGGTGACCGCCGGGTACGGGCCGGCCGAGGCCGTCACACCGGGTGCGTGACCTGCCGCGGCCAGCTGGGCGGGGCTCGCCTTGGCCGGGTCGTACAGCACGTTGAGGTGCGCGCCGTGCTGGTCGGCGAAGGAGCGCTGGTACGGGCCCTGGGCGGCGACCAGCAGCCCGACCGCGAGGATGCACGCCGTCACCGACATCATCGTGGTGAGCACCATGACCAGGGTCTGCACCCGCTTGCGGCCCACCCCGGCCCGGACCACCTTGCCGAGCGCGCTCATGCGTCCACCCCGTTTCGCCCGGCCGGGGCCTGCGCCCGCTCGCGCCGTCCGTCGTTCCGCCCGCTCACTGCACTCCCCCGGAGGTCGCCACGGCCGCCGTGTCCCGCACCAGCCGGCCGTCGAGCAGCTCGATCGTCCGGTCGGCGCAGGCCTCGGCGAGCGCGGTGTCATGGGTGACCAGCAGGATCGTCTGGCCCTGCGCGTTGAGCCCGCGCAGCAGGTCGCGGACGTCGGCGGCCGAGGCGGTGTCCAGCGCGCCGGTGGGCTCGTCGGCCAGCAGGAGCGGTGGACGGTTCATCAGCGCCCGGGCCACCGCGACCCGCTGCCGTTCGCCGCCCGAGAGCCGGCCGGGGAAGGCCTTCGCGTGCCGGGCCACCCCCAGCCGCTCCAGCAGCTCCCCGGCCCGGGCCCGGGCCTGCTCCCGCCGCATCCCGGCCAGCTGTGCCGGGAGCAGCACGTTGTCCTCGACGTTCAGGTCGTCCAGCAGGTTGAAGAACTGGAACACCATGCCGATCCGCCGCCGCCGGTACTCGGCCAGCGCCGTCTCGCCCAGCCCGTGGACGGCCACGCCGTCCACCTCGACCTCGCCCTCGCTCGGCCGGTCGAGGCCGGCGATCAGGTTCAGCAGGGTGGACTTGCCGCTGCCCGAGCGGCCGAGCACGGCCAGCGCCTCACCGGCCCGTACCTCCAGGTCGAGCCCGGCCAGGGCGGGGCGGGCGGCATCGGATCGGTCGTACGTCTTGCTGACGCCGCGGATCCGGATGATCGGCGCGTTCACGGGCCCTCCACTGTTCTGGGTCCGGCACCGGGTGAACCCGGGACCGGCTGACGGGACATGACGCTACGGAGTGCGACGAGGGTGCTGACAGCCGTCTGGACGGCCTCTCGGAGGTGTATCCAGGTACACCCCGAACTGGGTGTTCAGGCCTAGAGCGCCGGCCGCCCCGGCCGGGCAGACTGAGCCACCGAAAGATCGGACCCGGGCTCCGCGGGGGCTTCGGGACCGGATGCTCCAAGGCCTCCGGACGGGGGCTCGGAAACGGAGAGGGGGCGCGTCATGACGGCGGGAACGGGTACGGGCGTGGCGGGTCGGGAGGCTCGGCGGGTGGGCCGGGCCTGCGTGGACGGGGTGCGCGCCTGGTACCTCGTCACGATGGCCGTGACCGGACTGATCGCGCTGCTGGCCGGCCCGGTGCTGCTGGCCGCAGCGCTGTTCGGCCCCGACGAGTCCCGGCCGTTCGGGCCGGGCGGCGCGCTCGTCCTGGCGGTGCCGATGGCTCCGGTCGCCCTCTGGGCGCTCTGCTGGGCCACCGGGGGCGGCGGCCGGGCGGTCGGGGCCGCCCTGTTCGCGCCGGGCACGCTCGCGGTGATGGCGACGCACCTCTACGGCGGTGCGGCGCCCGGCGGCCGGTCCGTCTCGCTCTGGCTGGCGCCCTCGCTGCTGGTGCTCGCACTGTTCGGCACGCGCTGGATCGCGACGGAGAGCAGGCGGACCGTCGGGAAGTGGAGCGGGCGGCCGGTCCCGGTGCCGTACCGCCGCGCACCCGGCGCCCTCGGCCCCTGGCAGCGGCTGCGGGCCGGCGGCTGGCTGACCGACCCGGCGACCTGGCGGGACTTGGCCTGGGCACTGCTCACCGGCTTCACGGTGGTGCTCACCGCAGCGATCGTCCTGGTGACCCCGCTGGCCCTGGAGGTCTTCGGCCGGAACGGTCCGTTCTTCCCGCTGGCCATGGTCTACGCGATGGGCCTCTGCGTCGCCCCCGCGGCCGCCCTGTGGGCCGCTCCGCCGGTCCTGCGGATCCACGAGAGGGCCGCCCGGGCCCTGCTCGGGCCCTCGCGGCGGGCCGAACTCGCCCGCCGGGTCAGCCACCTGGCGCGGACCAGGGCGGACACCATCGACGCCGGCGCCGCCGAGCTGCGCCGGATCGAGCGGGACCTCCACGACGGGGCCCAGGCCCGGCTGGTGGCCCTGGGCATGCTGCTGACCGTGGCCGAGCAGCTGAAGCACGACCCGGACGCCCTGGGCCCGCTGCTGGTCGAGGCCCGGACGTCCTCCGTCAGGGCGCTGAGCGAACTACGGGACCTGGTCCGCGGCATCCACCCCCCGGTACTCGCCGACCGCGGGCTGGCCGACGCGGTGCAGGCGACCGCCCTGGACCTGCCGCTGCCGGTCACCTTCACCGGCGCCCTGCCCGCCCGGGCACCCGCCCCGGTGGAGTCGGCCGTCTACTTCGCGGTCACCGAACTCCTGGCCAACGTGGTGAAACACGCAGAGGCCTCGCACGTGTGGATCGAGATAGGGCACAGTGACGGGCTGTTGCGGATATCGGTGACCGATGACGGGCGCGGCGGAGCCGACCCGTCCCGGGGCACCGGCCTCAGCGGAACCGAACGCCGACTGGCCGCCTTCGACGGAGTGCTCGCGATCAGCAGCCCGCCCGGTGGTCCGACCATCGTGAACCTGGAGATCCCGTGCGCGTTGTCATCGCCGAAGACCTCTTCCTCCTCCGGGACGGCCTGACCCGGCTGCTGGAGGCCAACGGCATGAAGGTCACCGCGGCAGTCGAGAACGGTGACCAACTGCTCGCCGCGGTGGCCGCCGACCGGCCGGACATCGCCGTGGTCGACGTCCGACTGCCGCCGAGCTTCACGGACGAGGGCCTGCGGGCCGCGCTGGCCGCCCGCCGGGCCCACCCGGGCCTGCCCGTCCTGGTGCTGTCGCAGTTCGTGGAACAGCTGTACGCCCGCGAGCTGCTGGCCGGCAGCACCGGCGGGATCGGCTACCTGCTCAAGGACCGGGTGATGGACGGCACCCAGTTCATCGACGCCGTCCGGCGCGTCGCCCAGGGCGGCACCGCGATGGATCCCGAGGTGATCACCCGGCTGCTCACCCACAACTCCTCGGCCGGGCCGGTCTCCACGCTCTCCCCGCGCGAGCGGCAGGTGCTGACCCTGATGGCGGAGGGCCGCTCCAACGCCGCCATCGCCCAACAACTGGTGATCACCGAACGGGCGGTCGCCAAGCACACCGCGTCGATCTTCGTCCGGCTCGACCTCCAGCCCTCCGACGACGACAACCGCCGGGTCCTGGCCGTCCTGGCGTACCTCAACAACACCTGATCTGAAAGGGGCCGTGTGAAAGGGATCGCACTCGGGCGCTCGAGCACACGGGCACTCGGCGCTCGGGCGCTCTCGGGCAACCACCTTCACCGCCTAAGAACTCACCGACAGTAGCCAATGGCCCTCCGCCGCAGGGGGCTCGCCCACCGCCGAACGGGTCATTTAGTCTAGGGACGTGCTCATCCTTGTTCGCCGCCGCCACGTGGACCTGCTCCGCGTGACCACCATGTCCTGTCGACGCTCCGGCTGAACCTCGCGCCACCCACCCTCAATGGCAGCCCCCACCCGGCCGCCGCCACCTCCCGGCCCCCGGAGCACCAGCCGCACCAGGCGCTGCTCCGACCGCCCCCGGTCGACCACCGGAGCCGGCCGGGACGAGACCCAGCGGATGTCACACATGACGCAGCAGCACACGCCCATATCCGAAACCGGCTCCGAAACCGGCTCCGGCACAGGCACCAGCACCAGCTCCGGCACCACCCCGGCGGGCGCCCTCCCGGTGATCGACCTCTCGCTCGCCGACGGCAGCCCGGACGACCGCCGCCACCTGCACGACGAACTCCGCGCCGCGGCCACCGGCGTCGGCTTCTTCCAGCTCGTCGGCCACGGCGTCACCCCGGAGGAGACCGCCGCGCTCACCGGGGCCATGCGCGCCTTCTTCGCGCTCCCCCAGGCCGACCGGCTCGCCGTGAGCAACCTCAACTCCCCCCACTACCGGGGCTACACCCGCACCGGCGACGAGCGCACCGGCGGCAGCCAGGACTGGCGCGACCAGCTGGACATCGGCGCCGAACTGCCCCCGCACGTCCCCGGCACCGGCGAGCCCCCGTACTGGTGGCTGGAGGGCCCCAACCAGTGGCCCGAGGCGCTCCCCGAGCTGCGCACCGCCGCACTCGGCTGGATCGACCACCTCGGTGGGGTCGCCCGGCGGCTGCTGCACGAACTCCTCACCGCGATCGGTGCCCGCCCCGACTTCTACGACGACGCGTTCGCGGGCCACCCCCACCTGCGCCTCAAGCTGGTCCGCTACCCCGGCACCTCGCCGGACGGCGCCGGCCAGGGCGTCGGCGCCCACAAGGACTACGGCTTCATCACCCTGCTGCTCCAGGACACCGTGGGCGGCCTCCAGGTCGAGCGCGCGGACGGCACCTTCCTGGACGTCCCGCCGCTCGACGGCGCCTTCGTCGTCAACCTCGGCGAACTGCTGGAGGTGGCCACGGACGGCTACCTGAAGGCCACCAGCCACCGCGTGGTCAGCCCGCCCGGTGCCCGTGAGCGCTTCTCCATCCCGTTCTTCTACAACCCGCGCCTCGACGCCCACATCGCGCCGCTGGACTTCCCGCTCGCCCACCACGCCCCCGGCGCCACCGAGGACCCGGACAACCCCCTCTTCGCCGACTTCGGCCTCAACGAGTGGAAGGGATACACCCGGGCCCACCCCGAAGTCACCCGCCGCCACCACGCCGCCCTCGCCTGACCCCGCCCCACAGCTGCGGGGCACGCTAGGCCGACCGCGACGCCCCGGCCCAACCAAGACCCCCGGCTCAAACAAGACCCCCCTGCCAAACCAGGACGCCCCGGCCCGAGCCGCATTACCGGCGCAGGGCAGGGGCGGCCGGCACACCCGCCCCACCAGGGCGACGGCTGCCGGTGGACCGGTTCGGGCGGCACTGTCACACTGCTGCTGTCACAGCGGGAGTGTGCCAGCACGGGAGGCAGCAGATGGGGGAGCACGGCGCCGTAACGGGCGAGGTGCGGCTGACGGTCGACGAGTTGGCGGCCCGGGCGGGGGTGACGGTGCGGACGGTGCGGTTCTACGGGACGAGGGGGCTGCTGCCGCCGCCGGAGCTGGGGCCCCGGCGGGTGGGCCTGTACGGCGCGGCGCACCTGGACCGGCTGGAGCTGATCGAGGAGTTGCAGCGGCAGGGCCTGACGCTCGCGGCGATCGAGCGGTACCTGGCGCGGCTGCCGCAGGACAGTACGCCGCTGGACCTGGCGATCCACCGGGCGCTGGTGGCCTCCTGGACGCCCGAGGCGGCCGAGGAGCTGGGGCGCGCGCAGTTGGAGCGGCGGGCCGGGCGGGGGCTGTCGGAGGAGCAGGTCGGGCGGCTGGTGGCGATGGGCGCGCTGGAGCGGACCGGCGACCCGGAGGTGTTCCGGGTGGATCCGGGCCTGTTGCCGTTGGGCGTCCGGGTCCTGGACGTGCCGATCCCGCTGGAGACGCTGCTCGCCGCCCGGGCGGTGGTGCTGGAGCACAGCCGGGCGACGGCGCGGGAGTTGCAGCGGCTGTTCCGGGAGACGGTCTGGAAGCCGTACCGGGAGAGCGAGCCGGCGCCGGTGGAGCTGGCCCGGATGAAGGCGCTGACGGACCACATCCAGCCGATGGTGGCGCAGGCCCTGGTCACGGCGTTCCAGCGTTCGCTCCGGGAGGAGTTGGGTGAGGCCGTCCTCGACACGGCCTCACCCGAGCACGGCGAGTAGGACGGTCGCAGTAACCGACCGTCGGTCGCCCGCGTCCCGCAGGACCGACCGTCAGTCGCCGAACGTCCGTCCCTCCGCCGCGATCCGCTCCAGCAGGGCCGGCGGCGCGAACCGCTCGCCGTAGGCGGCGGCGAGTTCGCGGGCGCGGGCCGCGAATCCGGCCGGGCCGCCCTCGTACCCGTTGATGTACTGGAACACGCCGCCGGTCCAGGCCGGGAAGCCGATGCCGAGGATCGAGCCCACGTTGGCGTCGGCGACCGAGGTCAGCACACCTTCCTCCAGGCAGCGCACCGAGTCCAGGGCTTCGCTGAACAGCATCCGTTCCTTGAGGTCCTCGAAGGGGACGTCGAACCCGGTCGCCGCAGAGCCCGCCGCAGCCCCCGAACCCGCAGAACCCCCCGCAGCCCCAGCCCCCGCAGCCGCGAAGTGCTCCAGCAGTCCCGGCCACAGCCGCCCGCGCTTGCCGTCCGAGCCGTACTCGTAGAAGCCCGCGCCGCCGCTGCGCCCGGGCCGGCCGAACTCGTCGACCATCCGGTCGACGACCGTGTCCGCCGGGTGCGGCGTCCAGGTGCCGCCGACGGCCTCGACCGAGCGCCGGTACTCGTCGCGGATCTTGCGGGGCAGGGTGAGGGTGAGTTCGTCCATCAGGGAGAGCACCTTGGCGGGGTAGCCGGCCTGGGCGGCGGCCTGCTCGACGGTGGCGGGGTGAATGCCCTCGCCGACCATGGCGACGCCCTCGTTGAGGAACTGGCCGATCACCCGCGAGGTGAAGAAGCCGCGGGAGTCGTTGACCACGATCGGGGTCCGGTCGATCTGCCGGACCAGGTCGAAGGCTCGGGCCAGGGCCTCGTCGCCGGTCTGCGGGCCGCGGATGATCTCCACCAGCCGCATCTTGTCGACCGGCGAGAAGAAGTGCAGGCCGATGAAGTCGCCGGTGCGCCGGACGCCTTCGGCGAGCAGGCCGATCGGCAGGGTGGAGGTGTTGGAGCAGAGCAGGGCGTCGGGGGCGAGGACGTCCTCGATCTCCTGGAACACCTTGTGCTTGAGTTCGGTGTTCTCGAAGACCGCCTCGATCACGGCGTCGCAGCCGGCCAGGTCGGCGGCGTCGGCGGTGGGGGTGATCCGGGCGAGCAGTTCGTCGCGCTGGGAATCGATGGCGCGGCCGCGGGCGACGGCCTTGTCCAACAGCCCTTCGGAGTAGGCCTTTCCGCGCTGGGCGGCCTCGGCGCTGACGTCCTTGAGCACGACCTCGATGCCGGCCTTGGCGCAGGCGTAGGCGATGCCCGCGCCCATCATCCCGGCGCCGAGCACGGCGACCTTGCGGACCGTGCGCTTCTCGATGCCCTTGGGGCGCCCGGCACCGGAGTTGACCGCCTGCATGTCGAAGAACAGGGCCTGGATCATGTTCTTGCTGGTCTGGCCGCAGGCGAGCTCGGTGAAGTAGCGGGCCTCGATCACCATCGCGGTGTCGACGTCCACCTGGGTGCTCTCGACCGCGGCGGCCAGGACGTTGCGCGGGGCCGGGTAGGGGGCGCCGTTGAGCTGCTTGCGCAGGTTGGCGGGGAAGGCGGGCAGGTTGGCGGCGAAGGCCGGGGTCGCGGGGGTGCCGCCGGGGATCTTGTAGCCCTTGACGTCCCAGGGCTGGACGGCGGTCGGGTTGGCTTCGATCCAGGCGCGCGCCCGGGCGGTCAACTCCTCGGGGGTGTCGACGAGTTCGTGCACCAGTCCGTGCTCGAGCGCCTGCGCCGGGCGGTACTGCCGGCCCTGCAGCAGGAACTTGAGCAGGGCGTCGGTGATGCCGAACAGCCGTACCGTGCGGACCACTCCGCCGCCGCCCGGCAGCAGGCCGAGGGTGACCTCGGGCAGGCCGATCCGGCTGGCGGGCGTGTTCAGTGCGACCCGGTGGTGGCAGGCGAGCGCGATCTCCAGGCCGCCGCCGAGCGCGCTGCCGTTGACGGCGGCGACGACCGGCTTGCCGAGGGTCTCCAGTGTGCGCAGCGAGCGCTTGATCCGCATCGACTTCTCGAAGACGGCCTCGGCGTCCCCGGGGCGGGCGGCGGAGAGCATCCGGAGGTCTCCCCCGGCGAAGAACGTCTTCTTGCCGGAGGTGATCACGACGCCGCGCAGTCCGCCGTCGGCGGCGAGGCGGGCCAGCCGTTCGACGACGGTCTCGAAGTCGGCGGTGAAGGCCTCGTTCATGGTGTTGACGGACTGGGTGGGGTCGTCGAGGACGAGGGTGACCACGCCGTCCTGGTCCTGCTCCCAGCGGATGGTGGTGGTGTCGCTCATGAGTTCACGGTCTCCAGATCTGCGGGAGGGGGTCAGACGCGTTCGACGATGGTGGCGATGCCCATGCCGCCGCCCACGCAGAGGGTGATCAGGCCGTAGCGCAGGTCGCGCCGCTCCAGTTCGTCGACCACGGTGCCGAGCAGCATCGCGCCGGTGGCGCCGAGGGGGTGGCCGAGGGCGATGGCGCCGCCGTTGACGTTGACCTGGTCGGGGCGGAAGCCGAGTTCGCGGATGAAGCGGAGCGCGACGGCCGCGAAGGCCTCGTTGATCTCGACGAGGTCGATGTCGGCGGCGGTGAGTCCGGCCTTGGCGAGCGCCTTGCGGGTGGCGGGGGCGGGGCCGGTGAGCATGATGGTCGGCTCGGAGCCGGAGACGGCGGCGGAGACGATCCGGGCGCGCGGGCGCAGCCCGTACCGTTCGCCGATCTCGCGGTTGCCGATGGCGACCAGCGCGGCGCCGTCCACGATGCCGGAGGAGTTGCCCGCGTGGTGGACGTGGTCGATGGCCTCGACCCAGTGGTACTTCTGCAGGGCGACGGCGTCGAAGCCGCCGGCCTCGCCGATGGCGGCGAAGGAGGGCTTGAGGCCGGCCAGGGTCTCGACGGTGGTGCCGGGGCGGATGAACTCGTCGCGCTCCAGCACGACGAGGCCGTTGCGGTCGCGCACGGGGACCACCGAGCGGTCGAACAGGCCGTCGGCCTGGGCCTTGGCGGCGCGGGCCTGGGACTCGGCGGCGAAGGCGTCCACGTCGGTGCGGGACAAGCCCTCGATGGTGGCGATGAGGTCGGCGCCGATCCCCTGCGGGACGAAGTCGGTCTCGTAGGCCGTCATCGGGTCGGCGAACCAGGCGCCGCCGTCGGAGGCCATCGTGACCCGGGACATCGACTCCACGCCGCCGGCCAGGATCAGGTCCTCCCAGCCCGAACGGATCTTGGCGGCGGCCATGTTGACGGCTTCCAGGCCGGAGGCGCAGAAGCGGTTCTCCTGGACGCCGGCGACGGTGTCCGGCAGGCCGGCCGCGACGGCGGCGATCCGGGCGATGTCGGAGCCCTGGTCGCCGACCGGGCTGACCACGCCGAGCACGATGTCGTCGATCGCCGCCGGGTCCAACCCGGGGTAGCGGCGGCGGAGTTCGTGGATCAGGCCGACGACCAGGTCGATCGGCTTGGTCCCGTGCAGTGAGCCGTTGGCCTTGCCCCGGCCGCGCGGGGTGCGGATCGCGTCGTAGACGTACGCTTCGGTGGTCACGATGGAAGAGCCTTTCGGGGCGGGGGCTTGGCGCAGGGCGGGCCTGCCAGGGGCCGGGGGCTGGGCGGACGGAGGTCAGCCGAGGATGGAGCGGCCCACGATCTCCTTCATGATCTCCGTGGTGCCGCCGTAGATGGTCTGGATGCGGCCGTCGGTGAACGCCCGGGCGACCGGGAACTCGCTCATGTACCCGTAGCCGCCGTGCAGTTGGAGGCACCGGTCGGCGGTGCGCTTCTGCAGCTCGGTGGCCCACCACTTGGCCATCGAGGCGTCGGCCGGGGTGAGCGCGTAGCGGTTGTGCTCGGTGATGCAGCGGTCGACGAAGGTCCGGGTGACGGCGCACTCGGTGGCCAGTTCGGCGATCTCGAAGCGGACGTGCTGCAGCTTGGCGAGCGGGCGGCCGAAGGCCTCGCGCTGCTTGACGTAGTCGGTGGTGATCTCGACCAGGTACTCGGCGCCGGCGATCGCCGCGGCCGCGATGGCCAGCCGCTCCTGGGCGAGGTTCTGCATCAGGTGGACGAAGCCGCCGTGGAGCTCGCCGACCAGGTTCTCCTTGGGCACCCGGACGTCCTCGAAGAACAACTCCGCGGTGTCCTGGGCCTTCTGGCCGATCTTGTCGAGGTTGCGGCCGCGCTCGAAGCCGGGTGTGCCGCGCTCGACGGCCAGCAGGCTCAGCCCGCGCGCGCCGCCCTCGGGGGTGGTGCGGGCGACCACGATCACCAGGTCGGCGAGGATGCCGTTGGAGATGAAGGTCTTGGCGCCGTTGAGCAGGAAGTGGTCGCCGTGGTCGACCGCCTGGGTCCGGATACCCTGCAGGTCGGAGCCGGTGCCGGGCTCGGTCATCGCGATCGCGGTGATCAGCTCGCCGGAGCAGAACCCGGGGAGCCAGCGGCGTTTCTGCTCCTCGGTGGCGAGGGTGGTGAGGTAGGGGCCGATGATGTCGTTGTGCAGGCCGATCGCCAGCCCGGCGGCGCCGGCCCGGGCGAACTCCTCGGCCAGCACGGCGGCGTAGCGGAAGTCCGGGGTGCCGCCCCCGCCGTACTCCTCCGGGACGGCGATGCCGAGGAGGCCCTGGCGGCCGGCCGCGAGCCAGGCGGAACGGTCGACGATGCCCGCCTTCTCCCAGCGGTCGTAGTGCGGCAGCACCTCCTTGGCGAGGAAGGCGCGCACGGCGGCCCGGAAGTCGTCGTGCTGCTCGGTGAAGATCTCGCGCTGCAACGCTACTCTCCTTGCTCGTCGTGCTTCTCGGGTTCTTCGGGCTTCTCGGGCTTCTCGTACTCTTCGGGCTTCTCGGGCTTCTCGTACTCTTCGGGCTCTGCCTTGGCGTCGAGGCCCGGGACGCCCCAGTCCCGGGCCACCTCCGCGGTGTCCGCGCCCGGCCGCGCGGGCGGGCGGCGCAGCGCGCCGGGGGTGGCGGAGAAGCGGGGGGCGGGGGCGGGCTGGGTGACGCCGTGCGCCTCGACGTACGTCCCGCGCGCCGACAGGTGCCCGTCAGCGGCGGCCTGACGCATCGTCAGGACGGGTTCCACGCAGGCGTCGGAGCCGGCGAAGACGGCCTCCCACTCGGCCCTGGTCCGGGTGGCGAAGCGGGCAGCGACCAGGGCGCGCAGTTCGGGCCAGCGGGCGAGGTCGTACTGTCCGGGTGCGTCCGGGCCCAGTCCCAGCAGGCGGGCGAACTCGGCGTAGAAGCGCGGCTCCAGCGCGCCGACGGCCAGGTGTCCGCCGTCGGCGGCCCGGTAGACGGCGTAGAACGGTGCGCCGCCGTCGAGCAGGTTGCCGCCCCGGCGGTCCTGCCAGTGGCCGGCCGCGAGCAGGCCCCACAGCATGCTGCCGAGGTGCGCCGCGCCGTCCACGATCGCCGCGTCCACCACTTGTCCCTCGCCGGTGGACCGGGCGTGGTGCAGCCCGGCGAGCAGGCCGACGACCAGGTAGAGCGAGCCGCCCGCGTAGTCGCCCAGCAGGTTGGCCGGTATGCCGGGCGCCTCGTCGGCACCGCCCGGCGCCGCTACGACCCCCAACACTCCGGCCACCGCGGTGTACCCGAGGTCGTGCCCGGCGGTCGCCGCCCGGGGCCCCTGCTGCCCCCACCCGGTCATCCGCCCGTACACCAGCGCCGGGTTGCGGGCCAGGCACGCCTCCGGGCCGACTCCGAGCCGCTCCGCGACGCCCGGCCGGTAGCCCTCGATCAGCAGGTCCGCCCGCTCCACCAGGTCCAGCACCCGTCCGGGCCCGTCGGGCGACTTCAGGTCGATCAGCACCGAGCGCTTGTTGCGGTTGGTGAGGTCGTACGCCGGGTCCGTGCCGAGCGGTGACGGCTCCGGGCGGTCCACCCGGACCACGTCCGCCCCGAGGTCCCCCAGCAGCATCGCCGCGAACGGCCCCGGGCCGATCCCGGCGAGCTCCACCACCCGCACACCGGCCAAGGGGCCCCGGGCGCCCTCGCCCGCCGGACTGCTCGTGTCACGCACTGGCCGCGAACCCTTCAGGGTTTGACAGTAAAGCTGTAACACTCGGGATGATAGAGAAGCGACCCGCCGGTAACAAGGCCTCGACTCCCCGGGGAAATGGACAGGCGCTCCTCAGTCGTAATGGTCTATCTTCCATCTCAGCCATTACTGCCGATGACGGGGGAAGCGCCGTGACCACCACCGACCTGATCGAACGCACCGGACGCACGGTCGTCACCGTCTCCGAGCGGCTGGTGCTCACGCAGCCGCGGCACGGCGACGTCGACGCCGTGTTCGCCGTCCACGGGGATCCGGAGACCAACCGGTACAACCCGCACGGGCCGCAGCGGGACGTCGCCCAGGCCGGGGACATGCTGGACGGGTTCGTGGCCGACTGGGAGCGGGACGGGGTCGGGTACTGCGCCGTGTCGACGCGGGAGGAACCGGAGGTGATCATCGGGTTCGCCGGGCTGTACCTGCACACGCTGGACGGGGAGCGGGTGTTCAACCTCTACTACCGGTTCCGGCCGTCCGCCTGGGGCCTGGGGTACGCGGCGGAGGCGGCACGGGCGGCGATGGCGCAGGCGCTGCCGCGCTTCCCCGGGATCCCGGTGGTCGCACTGATCCGGGCGGACAACCTGCCCTCCCGGCGGCTCGCCGAGCGGCTCGGACTGGTGGCGGACCCGGACGGACGCGTCGACCACGAGGACCGGCTGATCCACCGCATGGCGTGAGCCGAAGATCCCCCGCCGGGGGGAGGGGGATCGCGCCCCAGGCGGAGGACCGGGGCCGGGGCGCCGCGGAACCGTAAGGACATGAGGATCAACGAAGGCACTGTACGGGCCGGAGCGGCATGGACGGCGGTGGCGGCGACCGGGCCGTACCTGGCGCTCAAACTCCTGTGGCTGACCGGGCATCCGGTGGGGTCGGGCGACCCCGCCGGGATGGACCGGCTGTGGCTGGTCAACCTGCTCACCTTCGGCATGGACGCGATCGCGGTGGCCCTGGCGCTGACCTTCGTACGGCCGTGGGGGCGGCGCGTGCGGGCCGGCCTGGTGGCGTTCCCGATGTGGGTCGCGACCGGGCTGCTCGGCACGATCCTGGTGGCGCTGCCGGTGGACCTGCTGACCGTCCTGGCGCTGGGGCCCGGGCCCGACAGCGGCCCGGGCGACGACCGGGGCCTCGCCGGCTGGGTGTTCGCCGTCGTGTACGGCGGGTTCGCGGTGCAGGGTCTCGCACTGATCACCGCCTTCGTTCTTTACGCCCGGCAGCGTTGGGCCGCGCTGCTGCGTGAGCGGATCGGCGACCTGCCGCACTCCCCCACCTTGGCCGTGCAGCGCGCCCTCGCCTGCGCTGCGGCGCTGCTCGCCGTCGGTGTCGCGGCAGCCCGGGCGTACTGGGCGGCGGGCGGCGCGGTCGGGGTGCCGATCGCGATGGCCCAGGAACGGGACCGGGGCGTGGCCGTGATGAACGGGGTGACCGCGCTGATGGCGGTGGCCGCGGTGACGGCGCTGCTGGTCCTGGTGTTCCGGTTCGGGCCGCGCCGGCGACTGCTCGGGCCCCTGCTGGTGGCGTGGACGGCGGCCGGCTCCCTGTTCGGCTGGGGCAGCTGGCAGCTGGTGGCCTTCGGCGCGGGGGCGTCCCGGGTGACGGACCTGCGGATGGCGGTGCCCGGGACGATGTCCCTGGTGCAGACGGCGCAGGTGGTGGCCGGGGTGCTCGTCCTGGCCGTCGGCGCGATCGCCCTGACCGAGCGGGCGGCGTACGCGGCCACCGGCACGGCCGCGGGCCCCGCCGTACCCACTGCGGGAACTACCGGGGCTACGGCCACCGGGCCTGCCGGGGCTGCTCGAACCGCCGCACCGGCCGACGCCCGGGCTGACGTACAGTCACCCGGGTGAACACGGGGGCGCGGCTGCGGCGTGCGGCGGAGGCGGTGGTCGGGCGGCGGGCCCGGCTGCGCTGGGTGCACCTGGTGCTGGGCGGCGCGCTGCTGATGCCGTACTGGCTGCTGTCGGTGGTGATGCTCGGCGCCCTCAACCGGGAGCAGACGCCCGCCGCCCAGGCGCTGCTGCAGTTCCTCTCGTTGTTCACCTCGCTGCCGATGGCCGCCGTCACGGCGCTGGTGCCGACGGTCCGCGGGCTGGAGGGCGCGGCGGCTCGGGCCCTGTGCTCGGCCGCGCGGCCGGAGGAGCTGGCCGCCGGACCGGCCCGCTCGTGGTCGGCCCGGTGGCGCACCGCGCTCTGGTTCGTGCTGCACCTCTTCTTCGGCGGGGTGGTCGCCGGGATGACGCTGGCCGGCGCGCCGTTCGCGATCGTGCTGATCTTCAGCTTCGGCGCGGCCCAGGACCTCATCCGCTTCTGGGAGGACCGTTTCCCCGACTGGGTGTTCACCGGCCCCACCCTCGGCCTCGCCATCCTGCTGCTGATCGTCCTCGTCAACGCCGGCTGCGGGGCGCTGCTCGCCCGCTGGGCGCCCGCCCTGCTCGGCCCGACCCCCGAGGAGCGGCTGGCCACCGCCGAACGCCGGGCCACCGTGCTCGCCCAGCGCAACCGGCTGGCCCGGGAGCTGCACGACTCGGTCGGACACGCGCTCAGCGCGGTCGGCATCCAGGCCTCCGCGGCCGCCCGGGTTCTGCGCACCGACCCGGACTTCGCCGCCGAGGCGCTGCAGGCGATCGAGGAGACCGCGCGGGCGGCCGTCTCCGAACTGGACACCGTGCTCGGCCTGCTGCGCGAGGAGGAGTCGGAGGCGGCCGGACCGGCCGGGCCCACCCTCGCCGGCCTGAACGACCTGCTGCGCCAGCTCGCCCGCACCGGGGTGGCGGTGGACGCCGAGCTGGCCCCGGGCCTGGCGGGGCTGCCCGCCGCGGTCTCCCGCGAGGCGTACCGGATCGTGCAGGAGGGCCTGACCAATGTGCTGCGCCACGCCGGGCCCGCCCCGGCCGGGCTGCGGGTCGGGCTGGCCGGGGACCGGCTGGAGATCGAACTGACCAACCCGCTGGGCGCCGCCCGCCCGAGCCGCCCCGGCGGCGGGCGCGGGCTGCGCGGCATCGGGGAGCGCGCGGCGGCCCTGCGCGGCGGCAGCACGGCCGGGCCGAGCGCGGACGGAACGACCTGGCGGCTGGCCGTGTGGCTGCCGGTGGAAGGGACCGCACGATGAGGGACACGGACACGGTGAGCAGCGGGGGCACGGTGAACAGCGGGGGCGCAGTGGGCAACGGGGACGCAGTGAGCAGCGACGGCAGCAGGGACAGCGGGGACAACGGCAAGGCCCGCCTCCGCGTGGTGATCGCGGACGACGAACGGCTGGTACGGATGGGCCTGCGGGTGGTGATCGACGCCGAGCCGGACCTCACCGTGGTCGGCGAGGCCGCCGACGGGGCCGAGGTCGTCCCGCTGGTGCGCGAGCTGCGGCCGGACGTCGTGCTGATGGACGTCCGGATGCCCGGCATCGACGGGATCCGGGCGACCGAGCAGTTGGTCGCCGGCATGGCCGAGCCACCGAGGATCCTGGTGGTCACCACGTTCGAGCACGACGACTACGTCTACGACGCGCTGCGCGCGGGCGCGGCCGGGTTCCTGCTGAAGCGGGCCCGGGCCGAGGAGATGGTGCAGGCGGTGCGGCTGGTCGCGCGCGGGGACTCGCTGCTCTTCCCGGCGGCCGTCCGTGAGCTAGCGCTGCGCCACGGCGCGGACCGGCGCCGGGCGGACGCGGCCGGTCGGGGGCCGGTCGGGCGGCTGACCGAGCGGGAGGGTCAGGTGCTGCGGCTGATGGCCACCGGGCTCAACAACGGCGAGATCGCCCGGCAGCTGGTGGTGAGCCCGGAGACGGTGAAGACGCACGTCGGCAGCGTGCTCGCCAAGCTGGGCGCGCGGGACCGCACCCAGGCGGTGATCGCGGCGTACGAGTCGGGGTTCGTGCTGCCGGGCTGAGGCCGCCGGAATCGCACGCGGGTTCCACGTCACGGGTACCAGCGAGTAGAGTGCGACCTTCCCCTCAGCCGTCCGATACCTCCCGTATCGCCTGGAACGAACTGGTGGCCGCATGACAGTCCGGACCCGCCCCGCGCTGTGGTGGCGCATGGGAATCGTGCTCTCGGCGGGCCTGGGCCTGTCCCTGGGGACCGCGCCGCTGGTGTACTTCACCGTGCAGAGCAATGTGATCGTGCTCGGCTACTTCATCGGCGCGGTGTACTGGATGACCAAGCGCGGCACCGTGGACGCGCCCGCGCCCCGGCTGCGCGGCGCCGCGACGCTGTACATCCTGATCACCGGGCTGGTCTCGCACGTCCTCCTGCAGCACGGCGCCAGCCCGCTGCCCGGGCTGGTCAGCGGGCCGGACCGGCTGGCGCACTGGTCGTCGTTCTTCCTGCACTACGTGACGCCGGTGATGGTGATCGCCGACTGGCTGGTGTTCAAGCCGCGCAACGCGGCGGCCTGGAAGGACATACCGCTCTGGCTGGCCTTCCCGCTTGGCTACGCGGCGATCGTGCTCACCCGCAACGCGCTGTTCGACGACTACCCGACGCCCTACCCGTACTTCTTCTTCGACCCGACCACCAAGGGCTACGGGTACGTCTGGGGCCAGATCGCCCAGCTGACCGTCGAGTTCGTGGTGCTCGCCGCACTCGTCGTCGGGCTGGACCGGCTCGGGACGCTGGTCGCGGGCAGGCTGCGGCCCGCGCCGCAGGCCTGACCCCGGGGGCGCGCCGGGCGGGAGTACCGGCCCACCCCCGCCCGGCGCCGGGCGCCCGCGAAACAGCCGCCGCGAGCCGCGAGCCGCTACATCGGTTCCACCGCCCGCAGTTCGCCGTCCAGCTCCAGCCACCTGGTCAGGCCCAGGCCGCGCAGGAACGGCAGGTCGTGGCTGACCACGATCAGCGCGCCCTGGTAGGCGGCCAGGGCCTGGGTGAGCTGGCGGACGCTGGCGAGGTCCAGGTTGTTGGTCGGCTCGTCGAGCAGCAGCAGCTGCGGCGGCGGGTCGGCCAGCAGCAGGGCGGCCAGCGCCGCCCGGAACCGCTCGCCGCCGGACAGGGTGCCGGCCGGCTGCTCGGCCCGGGCGCCGCGGAACAGGAAGCGGGCGAGCCGGGCGCGGATCGCGTTGTCGCCCGCGGCGGGGGCGAACAGCTTGACGTTCTCCACGACGCTGAGCTTGTCGTCCAGCAGGTCGAGCCGCTGCGGGAGGTACCGCAGCGGCACCGGGGTGGTGACCTCTCCTTCCAGCGGGGCGAGTTCGCCCGCGATGGTGCGCAGCAGGGTGGACTTGCCGGCGCCGTTGCGGCCGACCAGGGCGATCCGCTCGGCACCGCGCAGGTCGAGGTCGGCGGTGGTGCCGTAGGGCAGCCGGACCTTCTGCAGGGTGAGCACGGTGCGCCCGGCCGGGACGGCGGTGCGCGGCAGGTCGATCCGGATCTCGGCGTCGTCCCGGACGGCCTCCTCGGCCGCGCCGAGCCGCGCCTTGGCCTCCTCCAGCCGCTCGGTGTGCATGCCCTGGAGCCGCCCGGCGGTCTCCTGGCCCTTGCGTTTGAGCATCCCGGCGAAGATGTGCGGGTCGTTGCGGGTGACCGACCGCTTCTTGCCGTACGCGGCGCTGCGCTCCAGCCGGGAGCGGGCCTCGACCAAGTCCCGTTTCTGGCGCTGGACATCGGCCTCGGCGTTGCGCAGCAGCCGCTCGGCGGTCTCCTGCTGGGCGGCGAGGGTGCGCTCGTACGCGTCGAAGTTCCCGCCGTACCAGGTGACTTCGCCGTCCCGCAGGTCCGCGATCTGGTCGACGTGCCGGAGCAGTTCGCGGTCGTGGCTGACGATCAGCAGCACGCCGTGCCAGCCGGCCACCGTCTCGTAGAGCCGCTCCCGGGCGGCCCGGTCGAGGTTGTTGGTGGGCTCGTCGAGCAGCAGGACGTCGGGGCGGGCCATCAGCAGGGCGGCCAGCCGCAGCAGCACCGCCTCGCCGCCGGAGAGCTCGCCGGTGGTGCGGTCGAGGCCGAGGCGGTGCAGGCCGAGCCGGTCGAGGGTGGCGCGGGCGCGCTCCTCGACGTCCCAGTCGTCGCCGACGGCGTCGAAGTGGCGCTGGTCGGTGTCGCCGGACTCGATGGCGTGCAGGGCCTCGCGGGTGGCGCGGATGCCGAGCGCTTCGTCCACCCGCAGGGTCGTGTCGAGCGTCAGGCCCTGCGGCAGGTAGCCGAGTTCGCCGTCGACCCGGACGGTGCCGCCGGTGGGGGTGAGTTCGCCGGCGATCAGCCGCAGCAGGGTGGACTTGCCCGCGCCGTTGAGCCCGATCAGGCCGGTGCGGCCGGGGCCGACGGCGAGGTGGAAGCCCGCCAGGACGGGCTTGCCGTCCGGCCACTCGAAGGTGAGGTCGGTGCAGAGGACGGCGGTGGTGGGTTGTGCCATGAAGGGACTCCCGGGGTGGTTGCCGAAGGGGTGGTGAGCAACACGGGGAGACACCGCGGGTGCGGGACGGGGACGGCCGGAGGACAGGAAGGCGGCGGAATGACGCGCCACGGGGCCGTTACTGAGGTCGCACACTCTTGCACCGCGCGGCGGATCGGCCTGCGCGGAGGGGCGGTGTCCCGGGACCTCAGTAGAGCAACGGCCTTCTCCTTGCCTGGCTGACGAGTCTGGCTGACGACCCGGACAACGCTAGGGACGTCAACAGACGTGTGCAACCGGTTATTCGGGCCCGGCGGACCGGATCGCGCGCCCGGCGGATTGCGTCGCGCCCCCGGCGGATCACATCGCGCGCCCGGCGATCGGGCCGGGCCCTCGGGCCAAGTCGGGCCCGGCAAAGGCCCCGTGCGGATCCGGTGCCGATCCGGTGACGGCGCCGTCCGAGCCGGGGGTGGAGTCAAGGAGCCCTTTGTCCGCATGGCAGACTCCCACCTGCCATACCTGCGGCCCGGTAGGCCGTACCCGAGGAACGGACTGTATGGCGGTAGTAGTCAACAGGGGGATTTGAACGCATGTCACCGATATCCCGGCCGAGCCGTGCCGTCCTGGGCGCCTCCGTCGCCGCGTTGACCATGGTGGTCGCCACCGCGTGCGGCCCGGACAACAGCGACCCGTCCGGAGCCGCGACCGGCGCTCCCACCGTCGCGGCCAGCGCGAGCGCCTCCGGCAAGCCGGGCGCGGCGCCGATCAAGCTGCCGACCGTCGAAGAGCTGAAGACGTGGAAGCTCGACGACTGGGACAAGTGGGCCCAGGCGAACGTGGTCACCCCGGCGGTCAAGGGCTACTGGACCCTGCAGAAGCTGCTGAACGCCAAGCCGAAGCCGCTGCCGCAGGCGCCCGCCCAGGACCCGACGCAGGCGCCCGCGCAGCCCACCACCCAGCCGCCCGCCCAGCCGACCGGCGCGGCCCCGGCCCAGCCCACCGCCGCCCAGCCCCCGGCCGGCCCGGACCAGCTGCCCGCCATGGTGCCGGCGAAGCCGGTGGCACACCCGTTCCCGAAGAACATGCACGTCAACGGCAAGATCTTCTTCAAGGACGGCAACGAGGACTACGTGTGCTCCGGCACCGTCATCTCCGACCCCGAGCACCCGGGCAAGAGCAACCTGGTGTGGACCGCGAGCCACTGCCTGCACGGCGGCAAGGGCAACAAGTACTACACCGACATCACCTTCGCCCCGGCCTTCAACAGCAACGGCGTGCTGAGCGGCGCCGGCCGGCAGCAGGCCAAGGTGGAGGACGCCGAGCCGTACGGCGAGTGGGGCGCGACCGCCGGCATGGTTTCGCCGCAGTGGACCGGCGAGGCCGACCCGGAGAAGGGCGGCCCCTGGAGCCAGTACGACTTCGGCATCATCAAGGTGGCCAACCCCGACGGCAGCGCCAAGTCGCTGGAGGAGACCGTCGGCGGCTCCGTCCCGCTCTGGTTCAACGCCCCGCGTGACCAGCTCGCCGCGGTCAGCAACTACGGCTTCCCGGAGGGCAAGCCCTTCGACGGCGCCGAGCTGGAGCACTGCGACGGCGGCAAGCCGTCCAAGAAGACCGGCGACCCGAGCCGCCCGGCGATGCTGCTGATCGGCTGCAACATGACCGGCGGCAGCAGCGGCGGCGGCTGGTACGCGACCAAGGACGGCAAGCCCGCCCTGGTCAGCGACACCTCCATCGGCAACGGTGCGAACACCTACGAGGCCGGTCCGTACCTGGAGGACGTGGCCCAGCACATGTTCGACTACTTCGCGAAGAAGGCCAAGTGACCCGCTGAGCGGTGATCCCGGCCCGGGGGCGGCGGCTGCCACAGCCACTGCCCCCGGGCCGTTCGCGTCTGCGCCGCCGTCCCGTTTTTCCGCCACCGGGCCCGCTCCTCCTACAATCGGGCTCATCATGAGCGCGACACTCGTAGTCAAGGACCTCAGCGCCGGCCACGGCGAACGCACCCTCTTCTCCGGGCTGGACCTGGTGGTCGCCCCCGGCGACGTGATCGGCCTGGTCGGCGTGAACGGCGCCGGCAAGTCGACCCTGTTGCGGCTGCTGGCGGGCCTCGACACCCCGGAGGGCGGCTCGCTGCGGCTGAGCCCGGCCAGTGCCAACGTCGGACACCTGCCACAGGAGCCGGAGCGGCGCGAGGGCGAGTCCGTGCGCGGGTTCCTGGCCCGCCGCACCGGCGTGGCGGCCGCGCAGGCCGCCCTGGACGACGCCACCGAGGGCCTGGTCGAGGGCCGGGCGGGCGCCGACGACGCGTACGCGGCGGGCCTGGACCGCTGGCTCGACCTCGGCGGCGCCGATCTGGAGGAGCGCGCCGAGGAGGTCGCCGACTCGCTCGGGCTGAAGGTCTCACTCGACCTGCCGATGACCGCGCTCTCCGGCGGCCAGGCCGCCCGGGCCGGCCTCGCCTCGCTGCTGCTCTCCCGCTACGACCTCTTCCTGCTCGACGAGCCCACCAACGACCTCGACCTGGACGGCCTGGAGCGGCTGGAGGCCTTCGTCAAGGGCCTGCGCGTCGGCACCGTGCTGATCAGCCACGACCGCGAGTTCCTGGCCCGCACCGTGAGCAAGGTGCTGGAGCTGGACCTGCACCAGCAGCAGGTCAACCTGTACGGCGGCGGCTACGACGCGTACCTGGAGGAGCGCGCCGTGGCCCGTCGGCACGCCCGTGAGGAGTTCGAGGACTACGCCGACACCAAGGCCTCGCTGGAGGCCCGAGCCCGGATGCAGCGCGGCTGGATGGAGCACGGCGTGCGCAACGCCCGCCGCAAGTCCTCCGACAACGACAAGATCGGCCGCGCCATGCGCTCCGAGTCCACCGAGAAGCAGGCCTCCAAGGCCCGCCAGACCCAGCGGATGATCGAGCGGCTGGACGTGGTCGAGGAGCCGCGCAAGGAGTGGGAGCTGCGGATGGAGATCGCCACCGCGCCGCGCTCCGGCTCGGTGGTCGCCACCCTGCGCGGGGCCGTCGTCCGCCGGGGCGACTTCACCCTCGGCCCGGTGGACCTGCAGATCGACTGGGCCGACCGGATCGCCATCACCGGCGCCAACGGCGCGGGCAAGTCCACGCTGCTGGCCGCGCTGCTCGGCCGACTCGAACTCGACGGCGGCAACGCCTCGTTGGGCTCCGGCGTGGTGGTCGGCGAGGTCGACCAGGCGCGCGGGCACATCTTCAAGAACGAGCACAGCCTGCGCGGCGAGCCCCTGGCGGAGGCCTTCGCCGCCGCCGTGCCGGAGCTCACGCCGGAGGACGTGCGCACCCTGCTGGCCAAGTTCGGCCTCAAGGCGGTGCACGTGAAGCGCCCCGCCGCCACCCTCTCCCCCGGCGAGCGCACCCGGGCCGCGCTGGCGCTGCTGCAGGCCCGCGGGGTCAACCTGCTGGTGCTGGACGAGCCGACCAACCACCTGGACCTGCCCGCGATCGAGCAGTTGGAGTCCGCGCTCGGCTCGTACACCGGCACGCTGCTGCTGGTCACCCACGACCGGCGGATGCTGGACACCGTCGCGGTGAACCGGCGGATCGAGGTCCGGGACGGGCGGGCGCACGAGCTGTAGCCGACCGCGCCGGCCGGCTCCCCCAACCACCGGTCCCTCCCGGAATTGGTCTCGACCTCTTCCCGGAGGGAAGCCGTCATGTGCTGTGTGTCCGCCATGGTTGACAGTGCAGATAGCGCCGTGGATTCCGGGGGTGGTCGACTGGGCGGTGCGGACCGCGAGCACCGCGCCCAGCGGCGCGCACGTCCAGCCCTGGCGGTTCGTAGTGATCACCGACCCGGAGCGCAAGCGGCGGCTGCGCGAGGCGGCGGAGGCCGAGGAGCGCGAGTTCTACGGCCACCGGGCGTCCCAGGAGTGGCTGGCCGCGCTCGCGCCGATCGGCACCGACTGGCGCAAGCCCTTCCTGGAGGACGCGCCCGCCGTAGGACTGCCCCGGCCGGGGAAGCGCGGCCGGGGCGTCAGGTACTGAGGATCCTCGCCTTCTGGGCGGCGAACTCCTCCTCGGTCAGCACTCCCTGTTCCTTGAGGGCGGCGCCAGGACGTCCTGGACCGGGATCCTCCCGCTGGCGACCAGCTGGGCGCCGGCACGGCGCAGGGCTGCCGCCAGCGGAGCGGCCCAGAGGTTTTCGTAGACGAGGACGGCGGCCGAGCTGCCGGGTTCCAGGGCCTTCGCGGCCTCACTGAGATCGTCGTTGCCCAGCAGGCCCGAGGAGGCCCCTTCGAACACTGCGAGGTCGAGCTGCCCGTCGCCGGTGAGATCGGCGACCTCCGGCACGGCCAGGGTGCCGTCCGCTTCCTTCTTGACGAAGGTCAGGTCCAGAATCCGGATGATGCGCCGTTCGACCAGGTCCAGCAGCAGCGGCATGCCCTCTCCGGTCAGGTGGGTGCCGGGGAACTCGACGATCAGATAGTCGATCGGACCGGTTTCGTTCAGTTCGTCATCGGTGGCATTGCTCATGGCAGCTCCTCGGAGCGGGTCGGAGGGTGATGCGCGAGGGGACCGTCGTGGCGTGTTCCAGCGTGTGGTGGAAGCCCGTCGTCCGCGACCGCGGACCGGGTGGGATGTGCGCCTTCGGGGGGACTCACGGCACCTCTCCGGGGCGTTTGCCGAGTGAGGTGGCCGCCGGACCGCCGCTCTCGCCAGTCCGGGTGGCGGGCAGGCGGCGGGTGAAGGGAAAGCCCGCCAAGGTGATTCCGGCGGCGGCCAGAATGGCCACCTTCAGACCGTTGAGCTGGGCGGTCCGGTACGCCGTGACCACCGCGTCCGCCTCCTGCGGCGGGATCGGGGTGGCGGCGAGGGCGGCTGCGGCCTGGTCGGCCGGCACGAAGTTGAGCCCTGCCTCGACCTGGATCCCGGCCTGCTGGCGGACCGCGTCCGAGACCGCCGGGTCCTTCGCCAACGCGGCGGTGAAAGCGCCCGCCAGGGCCCCGATCAGGATGGCGCCGATCAGCGCCGTGCCGAGCGACGAGCCGAGGTTCTGGGCGGTGTACTGCAGCCCGCCGACCTCGCTGCGTTCGGATTCACCGACACTCGACTGCACGACGTTGCCCAGCTGGGAGGCGAACAGGCCCATGCCGAGCCCGAGCAGCGCCATCGCCAGGGCGAAGGACAGGTCGTTGAGGGCGGGCTCGATGGTGCCGAGCAGCCACAGGGTCGCGGCGAGCAGCACCAGCAGGCCGATCCGGACCACCGTCCGCGGGGACGCGAACCTGCCCAGCACAGGACCGCTCATCGCCGCCACGAGCATGGTGATCGACACAGGCAGTAGCCGCAGCCCGGTTTGGAAGGCGTCCAGGCCCTGCACCACCTGAAGGTAGAGCGGAATGGCGAAGAACAGACCCAGCAGGATCATGTTCTGGCTGAACAGCATGAGCAGACCGGAGCGCAGACTCGGGATGCCGAACAGACCGAACCGCACCAGTGGATCTGCCCGGCGTGCCTCCCAGAGGCGGAAGAGGTAGAGGAGGGCGAGGCCGAGCGCGATGACGAAGACCGTGGGTGCGAACCCGAACACCGTGAACGGGGGGTTGCGCGGATGCAGCCACCCCCAGGAACTGCTCTGCAGGACGGCCAATACCACGAGGGCCAGCCCGGCGACCGACAGCACCACACCGCCCAGGTCGAGCCGTGGGCGGTGCTCGGGCGCCGGCTGCGGGGGGATCCAGCGCATCAGCGCGAGGATGACCACCACGAGCACGGCCTCGCCGGCGAACACCAGGCGCCAGGTCAGGTACGTGGTCACCCACCCTCCGAGCAGCGGGCCCACGGCGATCCCCGCGCCGGCGAGACCGCCGATGACTCCGTAGGCGATCGCGCGGTCCCGGCCCTGGTAGGTGCCCGCCACCAGGGCGGCGAGGGCCGGGAGGACCAGGGCGGCCCCGAGACCCTCGATGACGGACCAGCCGAGCGCCAGCACTCCCAGTGTGGGGGCGACGGCGGTGAGGGTGGAGCCCACCCCGTAGACGACGAGTCCGACGGCGAACACACGGCGGCGCCCGAACATGTCGCCGAGCTTCCCGCCGGTGATCATGAAGGCGGCCATGACCAGCGTGTAGAGGGTGATGACGGCCTGGATCGCCGTCACCTCGGTGTCGAAGTCGATGACCAGCTGGCTGATCGACACGTTCATCACCGAGGCGTCCAGCACCATGAGGAACTGTGCCATCCCGAGGATGCACAGCACTTTCCACCGATTCACCGGACCTCCAGGAGGGTTCACACGCCGGCTCGGGCGTCGATCCGGCCGTCGCTGATCGCGGTGGTGAGCGCGGCGTGGTCGCCACGGGTCCGTTCGGCGTACGCCATGGCGAAGTCGGCGACGGCGCGGTCGAAGACGTCACCGGAGCCGAGGTACGCGGCGATCGCGACGCGGTCCCCGGAGCGGGCGTGCCCGCCGGCGAGGGTGCGGCCGCACAGGTCGGCGTACCGCTCCAGCAGGGGCCGCGGCATGCCCTCGATGACGGCGGAGCCCTTCATGTCGCGCAGTTGCCGCCAGTAGAAGTCGCGACCCGCCGGGCCGGTGGCCCAGCCCAGGAAGATGTCGCCGACGGCCTGGAGCCTGCGCTGCCCGGCGACCACCCGTTGACCCTGGTGCCGGTGGCGGCTGGGTGCGAGATGCGGTTCCAGCACCGACCGCTCCGCCTCCTTCACCTGGAGGAAGAGCGGCTCGCCGGTGTTGCGCCCACGGAACAGGCCGATGTAGCAGCGGGTGCCCACGCTGCCCACGCCGACCACCTTGCGGGCGGCGTCGACCAACTCGAAACGGTCGAGCAGCGCTGCGCGCTCCTCCGGCAGGGTGTCGCGGTAGTCCCGGAGGACCTGCTGGAGGCCGGGCAGGTCCTGCGGGTCCGCCGGTTCCAGCAGCGGCGGATCGCGGATGATGCGGGGTTCGCCGTCCGGACCGTGCTCGGTGAGCTTGGCCAGGGCCTGCAGGCTGGTGCGCCCGCGGGCCTTCCGCAGCGTGGCCTCGACGCGCGCGCGATGCTTCGGCTTCTGGATCAGCGGCAGCAGGTCGGCGGTGTCCACCCGTTCGTACCAGACGTCGAGTTCCCCGAGACCGGCGAGCCGTCGCATGGCCAGCCGGTACGCCCGGGCGGAGGCCAGCGCCACGGTCCGCGCGGACGTGTCGGACTCCCGGTTCTCGTACGCGGCGACGGCGACACTGGCGGCCAGCCGTTTGACGTCCCACTCGAAGGGGCCCGGCAGGGCCTCGTCGAAGTCGTTGAGATCGAACACCAGGGCTCGCTCGGGCGAGGCGAAGAGACCGAAGTTGGACAGGTGCGCGTCCCCGCAGAGCTGGACCGCCAGGCCGGTGTTCGGGGCGGCGGCGAGGTCCGCGGCCATGATCGCGGGCGCGCCGCGCAGAAAGGAGAAGTGGGAGGCCGCCATCCGGCCGTACCGGATCGGCAGCAGCTCCGGAACGCGGGAGACGGCCTGCTGTTCGAGGATGGCAACGGGGTCGGACCGGCCCGGTGCCGGGGCCCAGCGCCCGTGGGCCGAGCGCGGCACGCGTTGACGGGCCTGCTTCCCTGCGGCGATCGAGTCGGAGGTCGTCGGTTCCACCTGGCCAGTGTCACCGCGCCCGGATCAGGCGGCCGTCTCAGGCGGCCGTTCGAGTGTGCGAGCAGCAGGCCGGGTCACCAGCCACGTGCTCCCGGCGCTGCGGTCATGCCCGTACCTGCTGCTGCCGCGGGTACGTGGCCTGCCTGGCGCTCTCGATGACGCGCGCGCGAGGCCGTGGGCGGTCGCGCCGGTCAGGATGAACAGGGCACTGAGGAGGATCCATCCGTCCCTTTCGTCGATGCTGAGACCGGCCGCGGGCGCGGGCCGGTCCGGCCCGGGTGCGTACTGCGGAGCAGGGCGCGTCGTGTCCTTGGCGATCGCGACGAGGCCTGACAGCGCGTGCCTGACCGTGGCAACGACGAGTACCGAGGATCCGAGCACGATCCAGCCGACGCGTCCCATCACCGGGCCCGGGCGCGATGACGGGACGTGATACCTGGTGGTGGACGCCGGGCATGCGTCTCACCTCCTCTGCTGAGTGCGATGGGGACGATCCCTCCCTTACGACGTTCGCAGAACGCCGCCGGTCACTCCGCTCTCCCTCCCGGCCGGGTGCCGGCACCCGGCCGCCGCTGCGGCTCGTCACGGGTGTGAGCAATCCGGATCGCGTCCGTCCAAGAGTGGGCGACGAACCGGCGTAGGGCATCACGTACGGACCGCTGTTCGGCGCAAACGGCCGTGGGGCTCCGCCTCTCATGGGCGCTCCGGCGCGGTGGTCAATGTCTTCCCGGACCCGGTCGGCTCGCCGCCGTACCTAGCCCGGACGGCTCACCTCAGGATGCCGGTCACCGAGCTCTACGGGGCAATGGTGGTCGGTGGCGCCACGGCCGCGCGAAGTGCTGGGAGTCCCGATGAACGAGCCGCCAGGGCCTCCGTCCCCACCGGGAAGGGGCGATGCGCCGGGCGGCGGCCCGCCCTCCGGGGCCAAGCGCCGCTCCCAGGCGGGTCGGATCGTCGGGAGCACCGTCTCGGCCGTGCTGATCACGTTGACCTGCGTTCTGGTGCCGGTCTCGCTGCTCACCGTCTGGGTGCACGACATCGCGCTGGACACCGACAGGTACGTCGCCACAATGGCGCCTCTGGCGACGAATCCGGCGATCCAGGACGCCGCGGTCAGCCGGATCGCGCACGCGGCGGACGCGCGGGTGGACGGCCCGGCGGTCGCCTCCGACCTCGCCGCCTGGCTGCAATCGCAGGGACTGCCACCGAGGGCCGCCTCGGCGGTCAAGGCGCTCGGGCCCAAAATCGATGACGCGGTGGACCAGGTGGTCACCAGGGCGGCGACCGAGATCGTGCACAGCGCCACCTTTGACACCGTGTGGACGCAGGCCAACCGCTCCGCGCACGCGGCTGTCGTCCAGGCCCTCACCGGGCACGGCCGGGGCGCGGTCGAGGTCAGCGACGGCACCGTCACCCTCGACGTCGGGACGGCCGTCGACCGGCTGAAGGACGAGCTGGTGGCCAAGGGACTCTCCCCGGCCGAGAAGATCCCGGACGTGAACAAGCAGCTGGTGCTGTTCCAGTCCGACAAGCTGGCGAAGATCCGCGGGGCCGCGCACGCACTCGACGTGGTCGGCAACTGGATGCCCGTCCTGACCGTACTGCTCGGCGCGATCGGCGTCCTACTGGCGCGGCGCAAGCGCCGGGCCCTGGTGTCCACGGCCCTCGGCGCGGCCGGCGCCTGCCTGCTGGTGGCCATCGTCCTGGTGACCGCCCGCCGCTACCACCTCGACCACCTGACTCCCGCCGTGCAGTCCCCGGCCGCCGCCGCGGCGGTCTTCGACACGCTGTTGCACTTCCTGCGGATCAGCCTGCGCACCGCGATCGTCCTCTGCGTCGTGGTGGCGCTCGGCGCCTACCTCTCCGGCGCGGGACGACTGCCGCGCGCCGTCCGCGGCCGGGCGGACCGCGCGGCGGACTCCGCCGCCCACTGGGGCGACGCGCACGGGGTGCACACCGGAAGGGCCGGCACCTGGACCGACTCCCACCGCCGCCGGATCGTCCTCGCGGTGGTGCTGATCCTGGCCCTGTTGTTCGCCCTGTGGAACCACCCGACCGTGCTGACCGTGCTGCTGCTCGTCCTGGTGCTCCTCGTGGTGCTCGCCGTCCTGGCACTGCTCGCCGCCTCCGGACGGGTCGTCACCCGCAACCGCTCCGGTGAGTGACATCGGGCAGACGGGGGCCTCAGTGTGCTCCTCCACGGGGTCTGCGCCGTGGCGCTCTCGGACCACAATTCGGCTGGACAGCGGTCGTCCCGCGATCGGGTGAGCCGTGTTCTCGTGCGCTGAGCCCAGCTGATGACCCAGCCGCTACACGGCGACCTCGACAGCGCCCGGTCCGCGGACGAGGGCCTCCCCGGCCGGCCACGGAGCCGACGACCTTTCGTCATCGAAGGAGATCGCAGCTGTTCGGCCGAATCCGGCCCGGACACCGGCCGCCGTGCCCACCGGCGTGGCTGCCAGCAACACAGAGCGCGCCGCTGCGGTCTGCAGCAGTCTCAGCGCCAGCTCGTACAGGCCCGGGTCAGGCGGGTCCGACGAGCCCGGAGTGACCCGCGTCCCCGGCGTCCAGACAGACGTCCACCAGGTCGTCCAGCCCGGCACGGTGAAGCAGGAGCGTGCCGCGTCGGCTGGTGGAGACCGCCGCCGTACGGATACCGGCGGTACGCAAGGCGCACAGCAACTGGACGGCGCCGGTGCGCGGCGGTGCGCCCCGGGAGTTCAGGAGTTCCTCGAAGCGCTGGTCCTGGTGGCGGACCAGCAAGCGCAGCAGGTCTTCCCCCGACGGGCCGAGGTGCTGGACGGCCAGGTCGGCGATCAGCGGGTACCGCTCGTCCACGTCGTCGAGCATGCCACACCGGCCCCTCCGGAATTGGTCTCGACCTCTTCCCGGAGGGGCCGTCATGTGCTGTGCTGTCCGCCATGGTTGACAGTGCAGACAGCGCCGTGGCGGGGACGTCCCACCCGACCGTCCCGCTCACCCCCATGACGGTGCCCGCCCACGAGGCCGAGGCCCGCAGCAGGTCCTTCCACGACGTGATGGCCCAGCGCCGGACCGTCCGCGACTACTCCACCCGCCCGATCCCGGACGGGGTGCTCGACTGGGCGGTGCGGACCGCGAGCACCGCGCCCAGCGGCGCGCACGTCCAGCCCTGGCGGTTCGTGGTGATCACCGACCCGGAGCGCAAGCGGCGGCTGCGCGAGGCGGCGGAGGCCGAGGAGCGCGAGTTCTACGGCCACCGGGCGTCCCAGGAGTGGCTGGCCGCGCTGGCGCCGATCGGCACCGACTGGCGCAAGCCCTTCCTGGAGGACGCGCCCGCCGTGATCGTCGTGTTCGAGGTGCACAAGGGGCCCGGCTCGCCGCGCCCCTACTACACCAAGGAGTCGGTGGGGATCGCGGTCGGGCTGCTGCTGGCCTCGCTGCACCAGGCCGGACTGGCCACGCTCACCCACACGCCGAGCCCGATGAGGTTCCTCAACGAGGTGTGCGACCGCCCGCCGGAGGAGCGCGCGGCGTACGTGATCCCGGTCGGCTACCCGGCCGAGGGGGCGCGCGTGCCGGATCTGCGGCGCAAGGAGCTCGACGAGGTGATGGTCCGGCTCTGACGCTCCGGTGGGAGACCGGACGCGCCCGCCGTCGGAGGGGCCCGGATGGTGACGGGTCCGGGCCGCGGACATAATCGCCGCCATGAGCCAAGCACAGCCACGCTCCTGCGGCCCGGCCCCGGCCCGCGGGGCGCGGACGGCGGTCGAGGTGACCCCCGGGCGGCCGCCCGAACTGCTGCGGCTGCCCGGCGGCCTCCGGCTGCGCCGCCGGGGCAGCACCGACACGGCGGCGCTGAACCGGGCCGTCCGCGCCAACCTGGACCACCTGCGGCCCTGGCTGGAGTGGGCCTCCGAGGCCCCCACCCGGGCGCAGACCGCCCAGCTGACCCGGGCCGGCTCCGCCGCCTGGGAGGCCGGCACCGACTTCATGTACCTGGCCGGCCTGGACGCCGAACCTGGCGGCGTGATCGGCGCCTTCGGCCTGCACGGGCGGATCGGCCCGGGCGCGCTGGAGCTCGGCTACTGGGTCGCCGCCGGACACGTCGGCCGCGGCATCGCCACCACCGCCACCGGTGCGCTGACCGAGGCCGCGCTGGCACTGCCCGGGATCACCCGGGTGGAGATCCGCTGCGACCGGGCGAACGCCGCCAGCGCGGCCGTCCCGCGCAGGCTCGGCTACCGGCTGGACCGGATCACCGAGGCCGCCGTCCGGGCACCGGCCGAGACCGGACGGCAGCTGGTGTGGGTCAAGGAACGGCCCTCGGCCGACCGGGGATCCGCCAGCGGGACCGCCCGGGCCTGGGACGCGGGGTCGGGCTAGTAGCGACCGCCCGTCGGCACCGGCAGCGCGTCCAGTTCGGCGAGGTCGGCCGCCGAGAGCTCGACCTCGGCCGCCCCCACGTTGTCCGCCAGGTAGCGCGGCGTCCTGGTGCCCGGGATCGGGAAGACGTACCGGCCCTGCGCCAGCACCCAGGCCAGTGCCACCTGCGCGGCCGTGGCGCCGATCCGCTCGGCCACCTCCCGGACCTTCGCGACCAGCGCCAGGTTCGCCTTGAGCGCGTCCTGCTGGAAGCGCGGCAGGCGGCGGCGGAAGTCGTCGGCGGGCAGCTCGTCGAAGGAGGAGATGCTGCCGGTCAGGAAGCCCCGGCCGAGCGGCGAGAACGGCAGGAGGGCGATGCCCTGGTCCTCGGTGTAGGGCAGGACCTCGGCCAGCGCGTCCCGGGTCCACAGGGACAGCTCGTTCTGGACGGAGGCCACCGGGTGCACCGACTGCGCCCGCTTGATCTCCTCGACGGTCACCTCGGAGAGGCCGATGTGCCGGACCTTGCCCGCCGCGACGAGTTCGGCGAACGCGCCCCAGGTCTCCTCGATCGGCACGTCCGGGTCGACCCGGTGCAGCTGGTAGAGGTCGACGTGGTCGGTGCCCAGGCGGCGCAGGCTCTCGTCGATCGAGCGCCGCACGTGCTCGGGGCGGCCGTCGCGCTCCTGCTGGCCCCCGCCGCCGGGGACGATGCCCACCTTGGTGGCCAGGAAGGCGCGTTCCCGGTACGGGCCGGCCAGCGCGGCGCCGACGACCTCCTCGTTGGTGTACGGGCCGTACATGTCGGCGGTGTCGATCAGGCCGACGCCGAGGTCGAGCGCCTGGCGGATCACCTGGACGGAGTTGGCGTCGTCCCGCCCGCCCATGTCGTAGGCCCAGGTCATGCCCATGCAGCCGAGGCCGATGACGCCGAGCTCCGGGCCGTTGGTACCGAACGAGGCCTTGCGCATGACGGTGCTCCCATCGTGGTTTCCGGGGTGGTGCGTGATCAACGCGTTCAGCATCCCTCTTGGAGTGCACTCGAGGTCAAGTCCGGTCCGTCCGGCCGGATCCAGTCCCGGAAGCCGCCGTCCAGGACCAGCGCGGCGAGCGCCGCGTACCCGCCGGCGCCCGGGTGTGCGCCGTCCCCCGCCACGGCCTCGGCCACCCAGACCGGATCGGCGGCCAGCGCCTCGGTGACGTCCACGAACGCGACGCCGGACGCGGCGCAGAGCGCGGCCGTCGCGGGGGCGAGCCTGCGCAACCGTGCCAGGTGCGCCGCTCCCCCGCCGACCACCGGCGGCGGGCCGACCACCAGCACGCCGAGGCCGCGTTCGCGGGCGCCGTCGAGCAGGGCGGCGAGATTGGCCAGGGTGTCCTCGTGCGCGACGCGCGGTGCGCCGGCCTCCTCCACCGCGTCGTTGGCGCCGACGGAGAGCACCAGCCGGTTGTCCGCGCCGGGCACGGTCCGCGCGCCGATCTCGGGCCAGGAGCGGTGCAGCGCCTGCGCCGAGGTGTCGCGCCGGACGCCGAGGTTGAAGGCGGTGGCGTCCGGTGCGGCGGCCTGCAGCACCCGGCCGGCCCAGCCGCGGAACTCCGGGTCGCCGAAGCCCTGGACGAAGGAGTCGCCGAGGAAGCAGATCCGGGGGCCGTCGAAGGTGACGTGTCTGGTCATCGGCCCACCGTAGGGGCGCAGGCGGGGCGCGCGCTTCCGATTTCACCACCGGGCCCGGCGGCCCGGCCGTAACCCCTCGATGGTGGGCCGCGGCGCCGCCTTAACCCTCTCTAAAACCTGTCCCCGGTGAGGTCTCCGGTGCCGGGAAGTGCTTGACGTGCACAGCTGGTCTAGTCCAGTTTGATGCTCAGCACCGCGCTCCCCCACCGGACCACCCCAGGCCGCCGCCCACCCCGCGTGCCCCCTCGCGGCGCGGGCGGCCTCCACGTCCCGAGAGGCACCCCCATGCCCAGCGCGCCCCAGCACGCCCCCACGCACCACCGCCCCACCGGCCGCACCACTCTGCTGAGCCTCGCCACCGCCACCGCGCTGGCCGCGGGCGGCCTGGCCGTCCTCGCCGGCAACGCCGGGGCCGCCGACGGCAACCTGCTCGCCAACGGCGGCCTGGAGAGCGGCGCACTCAGCCCCTGGAGCTGTTCCGACGGCACCGGCAGCATCGTCAACTCCGGTGCGCACAGCGGGACGTACGCCCTCAAGGGAGCGGTGAGCGCGAGCGACACCGCGCAGTGCGGCCAGACCGTCAGCGTCCAGCCCGGCACCACGTACAGCCTGAGCGGCTGGGTCCAGGGCCAGTACGTCTACCTCGGCGTGACCGGCAGCGGCGTCACCGACCCGGCCGCCTGGACGCCCGGCGGCGCCACCTGGCAGCAGTTGTCCACCAGTTTCACCACCGGCCCGGCCACCACGAGCGTCACCGTGTACGTGCACGGCTGGTACGGACAGGGCGGCTACCTCGCCGACGACATCACGCTGACCGGCCCCGGCGGCGGCAACCCGACCATCCCGCCGCCGACTTCCGGCACACCGACCGCGACGCCAACCGGTACGCCTACCGCGACGCCCACCGGCAGCCCGAGCACCCCGCCGCCGAACGTCGCCCTCCCCGTCGCCCCGTACATCGACATGGGCGCCTGGCCCACCCCGTCGATGCCCGACATGGCCAAGGCCGGGAACCTCAAGGGCTACACCATGGGCTTCGTCACCGGCGTCGGCTGCAAGGCCAGCTGGTTCAACGCCTACGACCCGCGCACCGGTTGGGCCAAGGACCAGGTCGACGCGCTGCGCGCGGCCGGCGGCGACGTCAAGGTCTCCTTCGGCGGCGCCAGCGGCACCGAACTCGCCGCCGCCTGCACCTCGGTGGACTCGCTGTTCGCCGAGTACGACGCTGTGGTGAAGGCCTACGACCTGCGCTACGTCGACTTCGACGTCGAGGGCGCGGCCATCGCCGACACCGCCGCCAACGACCGCCGCTCCGCCGCGCTCGCCAGGCTGCAGCAGGCCCACCCCGGCCTCAGGGTCTCCTTCACCCTGCCCGTGCTGCCCGAGGGCCTGACCGCCGAGGGCGTCGCGATCGTCAAGTCCGCCCGCGACGCCGGGGTCGCCACCGACCTGGTCAACGTCATGGCGATGGACTACTACCGCAGCGGGACGGACTACGGCAACGCCGCCGTCCAGGCCGCCCAGTCGCTGTTCGGCCAGCTCAAGGCGCTCTACCCGGCGAAGACCGACGCCCGGCTGTGGGCCATGGTCGGCGTCACCCCGATGATCGGCGAGAACGACGACCACCAGGTCTACGACCAGGCCGCGGCCCGGCAGCTGGTGACCTTCGCCACGCAGAACCACCTCGGCCTGCTCGCCTTCTGGGACGCCACCCGCGACGCCAACGCCTGCACCGGCGGCTCACTCTCCAAGTGCACCAACATCCCGCAGCAGCCGTACGAGTTCGCGAAGCTCTTCGCCCGGTACGCGGGCTGAGCCACGGCGTTCCCGGGGTGCCGGTGAGCCCGAAGGCCGCCGGCACCCCGACGAAATTGGCATCTCATCGCATCGGACCGTCGACTACTCTCCGTCCCACCTGTACGGCACGAGGGAGCGGACATGACGGTCCTCGCCGAACTCATGCAGACCTTCACCGCCGGCCGCCGCACCGCCCTGCGCGAACTCCTCTCCCGGGGGCGCGAACGCGGCGAACTGGCCGGGGACGCCGACCTGGACCTGATCGTGGACCAGGTCTACGGCGTCTTCTGGTACCGCTTCCTGCTCGGACACGGCCCGCTGGACCCGGCCACGGCGGAACGGCTCGCCGACACCCTGATCACGGGAAACGGGGCCGACTAGGGCGAGCTGACGGATCGCCAGCCTCTCGTTCTGCCCTGCTCTAACCCTGCTCGAAGACCTCGATGTCCTCCAGCACCGAAATGGTCACCACCACGTCCAGCGGGTCTCCCCAGTCGACATGGAGCAGGAACTCGACACCGCCGGCCTCCACGCCGGCCAGCCCGTGCGGGCCGATGTTCGTCACGTAGACATTTGCGTCGCCGAGAAGGGGACGCCCGAGGGTTTTGGGTCCGCCACCGAGTCCGCCGAACTCGGGCGCGAATTGTGCCGCGGTGACGACCACCGCGGAGTCCAGGTTGATAACGCCATCCCAGTTCCAATTCTTTCGAATTGTTCCCTGTTGGCCGCGGTAAAGGATGCGGAGCGAGCGAGCCATGATGAACTCCTCTCGTGAACTCCCCCTACTTTCATGGTGCGCAGGCGTTCCGAATGCCGCAACCTGCAACTGTGAGTGACATGCACTGGGGAACCGGGCAAGAAGTGCGCCCGGCCGACTTTCCATTTTTCTTCCGGTTCACGGGCTCGCGGTCGGCCGCACCCGCCAGAATTCCGACGGATTCAGCTTTTACGGGTCTCGGCCAGCAGGCAGACGTACGAGCGGTCCTCGTGCCGCGGATGCGGCTGCTCCAGCCGCGTCGTGACGGTGAAGCCGGCTGCGTCCAGCAACTCGGCGAGGCGGGCCGCCGGGACCAGGTACGAGGCGTACGACACCGGGTGGCCGTACCCCTGGGTGGGGTGCAGCCGGGCGTCGCCCGCGTGTCCGCCGAGGAGGAGGTGGCCGCCGGGCGCGAGGAGGCGGTGGAACTCGGCGAACAGTGCGGGCAGTTGCCCGGGCGGCGTGTGGTGGACGGAGTACCAGGCGAGGATGCCGCCGAGGGCGCCGTCGGGGAGGTCCATGGCGGCCATCGAGCCGTGCAGGAAGCGCAGTCGGGGGTAGGCCCCGCGGGCGAGCGCGACCATCTCGCCCGACACGTCCACGCCGAAGGCCGACAGTCCCAGGCCGTCCAGGTACGCCGTCACCCGCCCCGGCCCGCAGCCGAGGTCGGCGACGTCGCCACCGCCCGATTCCCGTACCAGCTCGGCGAAGGCGGCGAGCATCGCCCGGGACGGCGGGTCCATGGCCTCCGGCGGGACGACGAGGCGGACGTAGTCGGCGGCGACGGCGTCGTACGACTCGCGGACGGCGGCGAGGTGGGCGGGTTCGGTCACCGTGCGGCCTCGGCGGCCTTGACTGCCTTGGCGGCGTTGGCGGCGCGCTCGGCGAACACCTTCTCCCGCCGGTCGGCGGTCTGCTTCATCATCCGCCGGCGGTCGCGGGCGGAGAGCCGGTCGAGGTACAGCCCGCCGTTCAGGTGGTCGGTCTCGTGCTGGAGGCAGCGGGCGAAGTAGCCGGTGCCCTCGACGGTGACGGGGTTGCCGTGCTGGTCGACGCCGCGCACCACGGTACGGGCGGGGCGGGCGAGCCGGGTGTTCGCGCCGGGTACGGAGAGGCAGCCTTCGGTGTCCTCGATCAGCGGGCGGCCGGGCTCCTGTTCCTCGACCACCGGGTTGAGCAGGTGGCCGGTGTGCCGGCCGCCGTCGTCGTCGAGGCAGTCGTAGACGAACAGGCGCAGGTCCACGTCAACTTGGTTGGCGGCGAGGCCGCAGCCGTCGGCGACGGCCATGGTGACGAACATGTCGTCGATGAGCCGGGCCAGGCGCTCGCCGCCGAAGTCCTCGTCGGTCGCCGTGCGGCAGGTGCGGCGCAGGATCTCCTCCCCCACCTCGGTGATCCGCAGGACGGTCGGGGGTTCGCGCAGGTCGGACACGGGCGCTCCTTCGAGGGGGTGGGCTTGCCGTCGACTTTGCAAAGTAGCAGACTTTGCAAAGTGACCGAACACCTCGTCAGATCCGGCTCCCTCCCCGAGCACGCCGTCCGCACCGCGCTGCTGGAACTGCTCACCGAGCACGGCACCGTCACGTCCACGGAGGCCGCCGCCCGGCTCGGCCTCAGCTCGGGCCTGTGCTCCTTCCACCTGCGACAGCTGGCCCGCCACGGGCTGATCGAGGAAGCCCCGGCCACCGACGGGCGGGCCCGGCCGTGGCGGCTGCCACGGACGCAACTCCCCGTCGCCGCAGACGGGTTCGGCGAGCTGGCCCGAGGGCTGGAGGACGAGAGCTACCAGCACTGGCTGGCCCGGCGCGGCGAGGCCCCGGCGGACTGGCGGCGGGACGAGGCGTTCAGCGAGGTCGTCTACCTCACGCCCGAGGAACTGGCCGCCGTCGGCGAGGCCGTCCGGCAGGTGCTCGCCCGGTACCGCGGCCGCGAGGCCGATCCGGCCGCCCGGCCCGCCAGGGCCCGCCCGGTCGCGGCGGTCACCCGGCTCTTCCCGCTGCTCGACCGGTGACGCCCGCCGCCGGGTGCCGGCGGTAGGCGGCAGCCGGCGGCGAAGGCCAGGAATGCCGACGGCCAGGGACGGTTGATCAGGCCACCCGGGCTCGGACCCGGGCCCGCAGCGCCCGCGCCGCCGGTCCGGCCGACAGGCCCACCGCCGCCCCCAGGACGATGCCCTGCGCCCCGTCCCAGACGTCCTGCACGTCGCAGGCCCGCCCGATCACCGGCAGCGCGTAGTGCACGGCCGACACCGTGAACGGCAGGGCCGCCGCCGCGAGCAGCGCCACCGCCGCCCGCCGCCGGGTGCCGGCGAGCGCGGCCGCGAAGCCCACCGGGGCGTAGGTCGCCAGCTTGAGCTCGATGTGCCGCACGTGCAGCAGTTCGTACGGCGACCGGGGCCGCCCGCCCTCGACGGTGCAGTGCCGGACGGCGTCCTCCGAGAGCCGCAACGCCTCCGGCAGCAGCGTCGCCACGACGACCCCGCCGAGTCCGAGCAGCAGGACGAAGCCCACCGCCCAGTGGGCCCGCAGCAGCCGCCCCACCGGCCGGTTCAGCAGAGCCGCGGGCACCAGCGAGAGCAGCAGCCCGGGCCAGAACATCGGCATCCCGCCGAGCACCGCACTGATCACGCCTCAACGGACGCCCCGGACGCCCGCCCGGTTCTCCGCCGGCGGCGGGAATCCGCGAGGACGCCGAGGACGCCGAGGACGCCGAGGATGCGGCCCCCGGCCGGTCAGTGCGGGACCGGATCAGTGCGGGATCGAGGAGATCAGCTCCTGCGCCCCCTGCCGCTTGAGCGCCAGGGCCACCGAGGTCCCCAGGTCCTCCGGGTCGAGCGCGCCCGCCCACTCGTGGGCGTCCAGCACCTGCTTGCCGTCGGGGGTGAAGACCCGGCCGCGCAGGGAGAGGCGGCCGTCCGGTTCGGCCTTGGCGTAGCCGGCGATGGGGCTGTTGCAGTGGCCCTGCAGCACGTGCAGGAACATGCGCTCGGCGGCCGCCTCTCGCCACGTGTCGTGGTGGCCGAGCCCGGTGACGGCTCCGATGGTCGCGGTGTCGTCCTCGCGGCACTGCAGGACGAGGATCCCGGCGCCGATGGGCGGGCACATCGCCTCGGTGCCGAGGACTTCGGTGATCCGCGCCTGCTCGCCGATCCGTTCCAGGCCGGAGACGGCGAGCAGGAGCGCGTCCACGGTCCCGGCTGCCAGCTTGGCGAGCCGGCTGTTGGCGTTTCCGCGGATCGGGACGCACTCCAGGTGCGGGTGGGAGGAGGCGAGTTGGGCGGTGCGGCGGACGGAGGAAGTGCCGATCCGGGTGCCGGGCGGGAGTTGGGCGAGGGTCAGGCCGCCGGGGTGGACGAGGGCGTCGCGGATGTCGTCGCGGCGCAGGTAGGCGGCGAAGACGGTCCCGGCGGGCAGCGGGCGGTCGGCGGGCACGTCCTTGAGGCAGTGCACGGCGACGTCGGCGTCCCCGGCGAGCAGTGCGGCGTCGACCTCCTTGGTGAACGCGCCTTTGCCGCCGAGGTGGGCGAGGTCTCCCGTCCAGCGGTCGCCGGAGGTGGTGACGGGTACCACCTCGGTGCGCAGGTCCGGGTGCAGGGCGGCGAGTTCGGCGCGGACCCGCTCGACCTGGGCGAGCGCCATGGGCGAGGAGCGGGAGACGATGCGGATCAGCTCAGCGGTGGACATGGCGCGATGATAGGCCGTCGAACACCCGCCGTTGACGGTACCTCAGGCCCGTGGCGCACAGCCGCCGCATCCGTCCCGCCGCCTCTTCCACCGCCCCACCGCCCCGTCGCCCCACCGCCCCGTCGCCCCGCCGCCGACCCGTCCACCGCGCCGCGGTCACTCGTTGTGCAGCACCTCCGCGATCGGCAGCCGGGCCGCCGAGCGGGCCGGGAAGAGGGCGCCGAGGACGGCGATCACGACGCCCGCCAGGGCGACGGCGGCCAGCAGCGGGACGCTCCAGACGTCGCGAGGCGGAGGTGCTCGCCCTGCTCGGACGTGGGCTGTCCAACACCGAGTTGGCGCGCGAGCTCACCCTCAGCGAGTCGACGGTGAAGACGCACGTGGCCCGGATCTTCGCCAAGTTGAACCTGCGCGACCGGGCGCAGGCGGTGGTCCTCGCCTACGAGACCGGGCTGGTCGCGCCGGGCGGCGGCGACTGACCGCCACGTCGGCCGCTTCCTCACCCGTTCCTCACCCGCCAACGGCCCGAATCCCAGGGGCAATTCGCACGACAATCATCCGGCTCACTCGTTAGAGCTAACTCGCCGTCGAATCCCCCTTTTTGCCAGGTCATGGGGGAATATCTGCATGTCCGCGCCCGAACGGAGAACCACCCCGGGCGCGCCATCCCCCGGCATGACGAAGACAATTGGACAGGCCCGTGACCACCACCGCCCCCGTGTGGGACTGCCCCTTCCACCACACCGACGGCCTGGAGTTCGACCCCCTCCTCCGGCGGCTGCTCACCGAGGCCCCGATCGCCAGGATCCGGCTGCCGCACGGCGAGGGCGAGGCCTGGCTGGCCACCCGCTACGAGGACGTCAAAGTGGTCACCACCGACCGCCGGTTCAGTCGCGCCGCGGGCATCGGCCGCGACCTGCCGCGGATGACGCCCGCCCCGATCGCCCAGGCCGAGGCGATCAACCTGATGGACCCGCCCGCCCACAACCGGCTGCGCCGGCTGGTCGCCCAGGGCTTCACCAACCGCCAGGTCGAACGGATGCGCCCGGCCACCCAGCGGACGGTCGACGGCTACTTCGACGAGATGGCCGAGCACGGCGCCCCCGCCGACCTGATGCACTTCCTGGCCGGCCGGCTCCCGCTCACCACCATCTGCGAACTCCTGGCGATCCCCGAGGCCGACCGCGACGAACTGCGCGGCCACGCCGTCGCGATGATGCGGATGGGCCCGGGCAGCCGGACGGGCCAGGAGGCCGCCAAGGCCGTCCTGCGCGCGTACTTCACCGAGCTGACCGCCGTCCGCCGCGCCGACCCCGGCGAGGACCTGATCAGTGCCCTCGCCACCGCCCGCGACGGCGACGAACTGCTGGACGCCGACGAGTTGACCGTCATGGCGATGGTCCTGCTGGTCACCGGGCACGACACCAGCACCTACCAGCTCGGCAACATCACCTACACCCTGCTCACCCACCCCGAGCAGCTCGCCAAGCTGCGCGCCCAGCCGGAGATGCTGCCGCGCGCCCTGGAGGAGCTGCTGCGCTTCATCCCGTTCCGCCAGGGCGTCGGCATCGCCCGGGTCGCCACCGAGGACGTCGAGCTGGGCGGCACGCTGATCCGGGCCGGCGAGGCCGTGCACGTCTCGTACCTGACCGCCAACCGCGATCCCGCGGTGTACGAGCGCCCCGACGAGCTGGACCTCGACCGCGGCGCGCCCACCCACATGGCCTTCGGGTACGGCCAGCACCACTGCCTCGGTTCGCACCTGGCCCGGATGGAGCTGCAGGTCGCCATCGGCACCCTGCTGCGGCGCTTCCCCGGGCTGCGACTGGCCGTCGAACCCGCCGACCTCGACTGGAACTCCGGTTCGATCTGGCGCTTCCCGCGCGCCCTGCCGGTGGCCTGGTAGCCGCCTCCGCACCCGCCGCCACCGCCACCGCCACCGCCACCGCACCGTTCCACGCCGCCACCGGCCCGCCACGGGCCCCCAGGGAAGACCCACATGGCCACACTCTGCCGCCCCGCCATCGCCGTGCCCGAGCACGTCATCACGCTCGACGAAACCCTCGACCTGGCCCGCACCCTGCACGCCGGCCATCCCCAACTCGGCCTGGCCCTGCGGTTGATCGAGAACACCGGGGTCCGGACCCGGCACCTGGTCCAGCCGATCGAGCGGACCCTCACCCACCCGGGCTTCACCGTCCGCAACGAGGTGTACGAGCGCGAGGCCAAGCTCCGCGTCCCCGAGGTGGTCGAACGCGCCCTCGCCCACGCCGAGTTGTCCGCCCGGGACATCGACCTCATGGTCTACGTCTCGTGCACCGGCTTCATGATGCCGTCGATGACCGCCTGGCTGATCAACACCATGGGCTTCCGCTCCGACACCCGCCAGGTGCCGATCGCCCAGCTCGGCTGCGCGGCCGGCGGCGCCGCCGTCAACCGCGCGCACGACTTCTGCCGCGCCTACCCGGGCGCCAACGTGCTGATCGTCGCCTGCGAGTTCTGCTCGCTCTGCTACCAGCCCACCGACCTCGAGGTCGGCTCACTGCTCTCCAACGGCCTGTTCGGGGACGCGGTGGCCGCCGTGGTGATGCGCGGGCACGGCGGGCACGGCGTGCAGATCGAACGCAACGGCTCGCACCTCGTCCCCCACACCGAGAACTGGATCTCCTACGGGGTGCGGGACACCGGCTTCCACTTCCAGCTGGACAAACGGGTGCCCGGCACGATGGAGATGCTCGCGCCCGCGCTGCGCGGCCTGGCCGGCGAGCACGGCTGGGACATCTCCGGGCTCGGCTTCTACATCGTGCACGCCGGCGGTCCGCGCATCCTGGACGACCTGTGCCGCCTCCTCAACCTGGAGCCGGCCACCTTCCGCTACAGCCGGGCGACGCTCACCGAGCGCGGCAACATCGCCAGCGCCGTCGTGTTCGACGCGCTCGCCCGACTGTTCGCCGACGGCGGCGTCCCCGAGGGCACCACCGGACTGATCGCCGGCTTCGGACCTGGCATCACCGCCGAGGTGTCACTGGGGAGTTGGGTCGGTGTGCCGAGCGATCCGCCGTGCCCGCGCCGCCCGCGCGCCATGGCCACCTCCGACGTCGCGCTCGCCCAGCCGACCACCCCGCGCCGCCTTCCGGCCGGCACTACGATCACCGAATGACCGACACCACGGACCGCACCGCCGTCGCCGCCAGAGCCGCCGAACTCGCCGCCCTGTTCCCGGCGCTGCACGCGCCGCAGTACTGGAGCTGGGGGCGGTACGACGCGCAGTTCTCCACCGAGCTGCCGCCGGACGACCTGGTCACCAACATCCACCTGGTCGGGTTCGCGGACGGCGACGTGGTGCTGTGCCGGGACGACCGGGACCACTGGTTCCTGCCCGGCGGCACCCGGGAGCGGGACGAGAGCGTCGCCGCCTGCCTGGAGCGGGAGCTGCGGGAGGAGGCGGGCGCCCGGCTGCTCGGCGCGCCGGACTGGCTGGGCGCGCACCGCTGCCGCACCGACGACCCGGTGCCGTACCGGCCGTGGCAGCCGCATCCGCAGAAGGCCTGGCTGTGGGGCTGGGGCGAGGTCGTGCTGGACTCCTCTCCGACCAACCCGGCGGACGGCGAGCAGGTGGTCGAGGTCCGTGCCGTCCCGGCCGCCGAGGCGCAGCGGCTGCTGCTGACCGGGCACGACGCGTGGTGGAGCGAGCTGGTCGGGCTGGCCGTGGAGCTCCGGCGCAGGGCCGATCTGGGCTGAGGTCACCGCCCGGTCGAGGAATTCCCAGTCTGCGGAAGATCACTGGAACGGCGGAACATCGAACAGTCATGTCCGTTTTGTGATGATATGACTCGGCCATGGACACCTACCTCTTGGCCGTGACGGACTACCCGCTGCTCAACATCTTCTGGACGATGCTGGAGCTGTTCCTCTGGGTGCTCTGGTTCTTCCTGCTGTTCAAGATCATCACGGACATCTTCCGCAGCCACGACCTCAGCGGCTGGGGCAAGGCCGGCTGGCTGGTCCTGGTGATCATCCTGCCGCTGATCGGCGTCCTCGCGTACCTGATCGCCCGCGGGCAGTCGATGGGCCGGCGCGACGTCGCCCAGGCCGAACGGACCGAGGCCGCGTTCAAGGCCTACATCCGGGACGCCGCCACGGACGGGGCCACGACCGGCGCGACGGCCGGTGCCGCGACCGGCGCGACGGCCGGCGCGACGAGCGGAGCCGCCGGCGGCAGCCATGTGGACGACCTGGCGAGACTGGCGGACCTCAGGGAGCGGGGCGCCATCTCCGAGGAGGAGTACCAGAAGGCCAAGAACAAACTCCTGGTCTGACCGAGCCCACGGCACGACGGCCGGGGCCGGTGGGCGTGCCACACGCCCACCGGCCCCGGCCGTTCCCCGCTGGGGACCGGCCTCCCGGCCCGCGGCGCTCCGGTCAGCGCCGCCCGGAACGCCGGCTGCCCGCGCCGTCGCCGCCACCACCGGCCAGACCTGCCCGGCGCAGCGCGTCCGCCATGGCGCTGTTGGCCGGGGCCGGAGCCGGGGCGCCGCCCGTGCGGTCACCGCGGTCGCGGCCGCCCTGGCCGCCACGCCGGTCCTGGCCGCCCAGACCGCCCTGGCTGCCCTGGCCGCCCTGGCCGCCGCCGCCCCGCCGCTCCTGGCGCGGCGGGCGGGCCTGCCGGTCCCCGCGGTCGCCGCCCCGGTCCCCGCCCCGATCGCCGCGCTCGCGCCCGACCTCGTCGTCCAGCCGCAGGGTGAGCCCGATCCGCTTGCGCGGCACGTCCACCGAGACCACCCGGACCTTCACGATGTCGCCGGGCTTGACCACCTCGCGCGGGTCCTTGACGAAGGTCTTCGACAGCGCCGAGACGTGCACCAGCCCGTCCTGGTGGACGCCCACGTCCACGAAGGCGCCGAAGGCGGCGACATTGGTGACCACGCCCTCCAGCACCATGCCGGCCTCCAGGTCGCCGATCTTGTCGACGCCCTCCTTGAAGGTCGCGGTGCGGAAGGCGGGGCGCGGGTCGCGGCCGGGCTTCTCCAGCTCGCCGAGGATGTCGGTGACGGTCGGGACGCCGAAGGTGTCGTCCGCGAAGTCGCCGGGCTTCAACGCCCGCAGTGCGGCGCCGTTGCCGATCAGCTCGCTCAGCTCCCCGCCGGTCGAGGCGAGGATGCGGCGCACCACCGGGTAGGCCTCGGGGTGCACGCTGGAGGCGTCCAGCGGGTCCGCACCGCCGGGGATGCGCAGGAAGCCGGCGCACTGCTCGAAGGCCTTGGGGCCGAGCCGTGACACGTCCTTGAGCTGCTTGCGGGTGCGGAACGGGCCGTTGGCGTCGCGGTGGGCCACGATGTTGTCGGCGAGCGTGCCGGTGATGCCGGAGACCCGGGTGAGCAGCGGCGCCGAGGCGGTGTTGACGTCCACGCCGACGGCGTTGACGCAGTCCTCGACCACCGCGTCCAGCGAGCGGGAGAGCTTCACCTCGCTCAGGTCGTGCTGGTACTGGCCGACACCGATCGACTTGGGATCGATCTTGACCAGTTCGGCCAGCGGGTCCTGCAGGCGGCGGGCGATCGAGACCGCGCCCCGGATCGACACGTCCAGCTCCGGCAGCTCCTGCGAGGCGAACGCGGACGCCGAGTAGACCGACGCGCCGGCCTCGCTGACCACCGCCTTGGTGAGCTTCAGCTCGGGGTGGCGCTTGATCAGGTCCTCGGCGAGCTTGTCGGTCTCCCGGGAGGCGGTGCCGTTGCCGATCGCGACCAGGTCGACGTCGTGCTTCTTCGCCAGCGCGGCCAGGGTGTTCAGGGCCGCGTCCCACTTGTTGGCGGGCTGGTGCGGGTAGATCGTCTCGTACGCGACGACCTTGCCGGTGGCGTCCACCACGGCGACCTTCACGCCGGTGCGGAAGCCCGGGTCCAGCCCCATGGTGGCGCGGGTGCCGGCCGGGGCGGCGAGCAGCAGGTCGCGCAGGTTGGCGGCGAAGACCCGCACCGCCTCCTCCTCGGCCTCGGCGCGCAGCCGGGCGCGCAGGTCGATGCCGAGGCGCACCAGGATCCGGGTGCGCCAGGCCCAGCGGACGGTGTCACCGAGCCACTTGTCGGCCGGGCGGCCGCGGTCGGCGATGCCGAAACGGGCGGCGATCCGCTGCTCGTAGTCGCTCTCGCCGGGCAGGTCGCCCGCGGAATCCCCGTCGTAGGGCGAGAGTTCGAGGTCGAGCACCTCCTCCTTCTCGCCGCGCAGCATCGCCAGGATGCGGTGCGAGGGGAGCTTGGTGTACGGCTCGGCGAAGTCGAAGTAGTCGGCGAACTTGGCGCCGTCCTGCTCCTTGCCGTCGCGGACGGTGGCGACCAGGCGGCCGCGGGTCCACATCCGTTCGCGCAGCGAGCCGACCAGGTCGGCGTCCTCGCCGAAGCGCTCGACCAGGATCGCCCGGGCGCCTTCCAGGGCCGCCGCGCCGTCCGGCACCGACGCGTCGATGGTGCCGTTCCCGATGAGGGCGGCGGCGAGCGCTGCCGGGTCCTGGGAGGGGTCGGCGAGCAGGGTGTCGGCCAGCGGCTCCAGTCCGGCCTCCCGGGCGATCTGCGCCTTGGTGCGCCGCTTCGGCTTGAACGGGAGGTAGATGTCCTCCAGGCGGGCCTTGGAGTCCGCGGCCAGCACCTGGGCGCGCAGCGCGTCGTCCAGCTTGCCCTGGGCCTCGATCGACTCCAGGACGGTCGCCCGGCGTTCCTCCAGTTCGCGCAGGTAGCGCAGCCGTTCCTCCAGGCCGCGCAGTTGGGCGTCGTCGAGGGAGCCGGTGGCCTCCTTGCGGTAGCGGGCCACGAAGGGCACGGTCGCGCCGCCGTCGAGCAGGTCGACGGCCGCCTTCACCTGCCCCTCGCGGACGCCCAGTTCCTCGGCGATCTTGCGCTCGATCGCCTGCTGGGCCTGGCGGGCCACCTGTTCGGCTGGCGTGGTCACGAAGCCGGTCACCTTCTCCTTCAGAGCTTTCGCCGTACGCCCTGCATTCTGGCAGGTGCCGACGACGGCGCCCGGCCGCACCGGTGGCGGCCGGGCGTGGCGGCCCGGCAGGGCAGCGGCGGAACACAGGCGGAACACAGGCGGCGCACGGGCGCTGCCCGGTGCGCCCGGGCCCCACCGAGGCTTGAGCGGGGCCCAGTTGCCGCCTCCTAGGCTCGCGGGCATGGACACTCTGGATGCCGCCGCCGAACTGGAGCGGCTCGCTGCCGCCAAGTACCTGCTGTTCACCACCTTCCGGAGGGACGGCACTCCGGTGGCCACCCCCGTCTGGGTCGCCCGGGACGGCGACGCGCTGGTCTTCACCACGGTGACGAAGACCGGCAAGGTGAAGCGCCTGCGCAACCGCACGGACGTCCTGGTCGGCCCGAGCGACATCCGCGGCAACCTGCTCGGTGCGCAGGTCCGGGGCACCGCCGTGCTCGACCCCGCCCGGGCGCCCGCCTACCGCGCGCTGCTGCGGCGCAAGTACGGGCTGCTGTGCGCGGTCGCGTTGACCGCGAACGTGCTGCGGTTCGGCAAGGGCGGCACGGTCGGGGTGCGGGTCACCGTCGGCTGATCATCGGGATGTGCCCGGTTGTGGAATACGGCTGAACGGAAACGATCGGCGCTGTACGCTGCCGGGCATGTGCGCTGCCGCCCGGATGCACCCTGACGAGCCGGTGGTCGACGCGGCCCTGGTGCGGCGGTTGATCTCCGCCCAGTTCCCGCAGTGGGAGCGCCTTCCGATCACCCCGGTCGCCCCGGCCGGGGCGGACAACGCGATGTTCCGCCTCGGCCCCGAACTCGCCGTCCGGCTGCCCCGGGTGGAGTGGGCGGCCGGGGACGTGCGCCGGGAGCACCAGTGGCTGCCCGCCCTGGCACCCCGGCTGCCACTGCCCGTCCCCGCCCCGCTCGCGCTCGGACGGCCCGCCGCGGGATACCCGTGGGAGTGGTCGGTGCTCCGGTGGATCGACGGCGTCAACCCGGCGGCCGGCGGCCTCGCCGCACCCGGGGCCCTCGCCCGCGACCTGGCCGGCTTCGTCAACGCCCTGCGCGCCGTCAACCCGACGAACGCCCCGGCCGGCCACCGCAGCGCCCCGCTCGCCTCCCGCGACGGCGCGACCCGCGCGGCCATCGCCCAGCTCTCCGGCTCGATCGACACGGCGGCCGCAACCGCTCTGTGGGACAAGGCACTTCGGCTGCCCGACTACGCCGGGCCACCGGTCTGGATGCACGGCGACCTCACCCCCGGCAACCTCCTGGTCTCCCGCACCGGCCGGCTCGCCGCCGTCATCGACTTCGCCCTGATGGGCGCCGGCGACCCGACCGCGGACCTGATCGCCGCCTGGAACCTGCTGCCCGCCACCGCCCGCCCCGCCTACCGCGCCGCCCTGCGCGCGGACGACGCCATGTGGGCGCGCGGCCGCGCCTGGGCGTTCTCCATCGCCCTGGTGACGATCCCCTACTACCGCCACACCGACCCGGCCCTGACGGCCAACGCCCGCCACGTCGTCCGCGAGGTGCTCGCCGACCGCAGCGTGTAGGGCGCCTTCAGGCCCCGGCCGCCCCGGGCACACCGGATGTCCCACGTATTCCGGACACCTCGTCGGCCACGGCCGCGAGCAGGTTGCGGACCAGCGGCCCCGGGTCGTTGCGGCGCCAGGCGACGGCGACCCGGGTGCGGGCGGTGCCCGGGTCGATCCGGCGGAAGGCGACGCCGCGCAGCCGGATGCGCCGGATGCTCGCCGGGGCCAGGGAGACCCCCAGGCCGGCCCCGACCAGTGCGCACACCGTCTGCCACTCCACCGCGTGCTGCGCGATCCGCGGCGCGAAGCCCGTCTCGCCGCACAGGCCGGTGATCCGGTCGTACAGCTGCGGCCCGTCCTCCCGGGGCAGCAGCACGAACGGCGCGTCCGCCAACTGGGCGAGCCGGACGGTCCGTTGGCCGGCCAGCAGGTGGTGCGCCGGCAGGACGGCGACGAACGGCTCGTGCAGGACCGTACGGAAGGACAGCTCCGGCTCGTCCGCGGGCGGCTCGCGCAGCAGGCCGACGTCGATGGTCCGCTCGTGCAGCGCGGTTAGCTGCGGCGCGCTGGTCATCTCGCGCACGTCCAGGTGCACGGCTGGGTGGCGCTGCCGGAAGGTGTCCAGCAGGCCGGGCAGGACGGTGAGGGCGAGCGAGGCGGAGAACCCGATCCGCAGCCGGCCGGCCTCCCCGCTGCCGACGGCGCGGGCGGCGGCCAGCCCGTCCGCGAGGTCGGTCAGCGCCCGCCGCGCGGCGGGCAGGAGTTCGCGGCCGGCCGGGGTCAGGGTGACGCCGCCGGGGCCACGGTGGAACAGCGGGTGGCCGACCCTGTCCTCCAGCCGCCGGATCTGCTGGCTCAGCGGCGGCTGGGCGATGCCGAGGCGGGCGGCGGCGTGGCCGAAGTGCAGTTCCTCGGCGAGCACGACGAAGGCGTGCACCTGCGGGAGGGGAAGTTCGGGGCGCTCCATACCTCCAGGGATATCAGGTCATGTCGTGCGGAGTGTTGGACGTATCACCGCAGCCCACCTAGCGTCTCCACCATGACAGAGCGACGTGCGATCCTCAGCGGTTCGCCTTTCGAGGAGCAGATCGGCTACGCCCGTGCCGTGGTGGACGGCGACTGGGTCCACGTGTCCGGGACGACCGGGTTCGACTACACCGCCATGGCCATCTCCGACGACGTGGTGGAGCAGGCCGAGCAGTGCCTGCGCAACATCGGGGCCGCCCTGGCCGAGGCGGGCTGCGGCTTCGCGGACGTGGTGCGGGTGCGCTACCTGCTGCCCGAGCGTGCGGACTTCGAACCGTGCTGGCCGGTCCTGCGCCGCTGCTTCGGCGAGGTGCGGCCGGCCGCCACCATGCAGGTGTGCGGGCTCGCCGACCCCCGGATGAGGATCGAGATCGAGGTCACCGCCCGCCGGCCGTCTCGCTGATCCCACGTCAGGTAACCGTCGCTGTTGCTATGGTTCTCTCCGCCAGTAAGGGGGAACGGACTTGGCACGGAACGTGATCACCGTCAGCGTGAGCCGGCGGGTGCTGTGGGTCGGCGGCGACGCCTACCCACTGCAGCACATCGCCCGGGCACGGCAGTTGGTCTGGTGGCCGCCCAAGCGCTCCTGGACGATCATCCGGTTCGTCCGCCAGGTGTTCGCGCTGGCCTTCGCGGTGACCGTCCTCAGCGCGCTGCTGCAGAACTCGACCGACCCGGGGCAGGTCGCGGCCGTCCCCGGCGTGCTGCTGCTGGGTGGCCTCGCCTTCAGCATCTACCGGCTGGTCACCCGGCTGCGGCAGCGGGCGCTGTACAAGCTGGTCATCGAGACCTCCAACGCCTCGACCACGGCCGTGGTGAGCCACGACCCCCGGGAGGTCGGCCGGCTGATCGAGATGATCATGGATGCCATCGACAATCCGCAGGCCGAGTTCGCCATCCAGGTGGAGAGCGTCCACATCGGCGACCGGATCAACCAGTACGGCGACCACAACATCGGAAAGCAGGTGGGCCGGTGAGCGGCGACTTCCACTTCGGCGACTCCGTCACCCAGCACGGTGACCACAACATCGGCATCATCAAGCACCAGGGCCCGGCCGACCCCCAGGCCGCGCTGCGCGAACTCGTCGCCGCCGTACGCGCCCTGCGCGGGCAGGTGCCGGCCGAGGACCGCGAGGTGCTGGACGAATCGCTGGAGGCCATCGGCGACGGCACCGCCACCCCGCCGACCGTCCTGCGGCGCGCACTGCGGAACATCTCCGGGGTCGCCTCCCTGGTCACGGCGGGCGCCCCCGTGGTGGAGGCGATCCGCCGGATCATGGACTCGATCACCTCCTGAGCCCGGCCGCGTTGTCCGGCGTGCGCTACCCGGCTCGCACTGCCCGGCTCGCACCTCCAGCTTGCGCTACCCGGTCAGAAAGCTGCCCCGGTCAACCCGGCTGCTAGCCTGACACCATGAGCGGACTGCGCGAACGCAAGAAGGAGCGCACCCGGCGGGCCATCTCCGAGGCCGCCATCGCCCTCTTCCTGGAGCACGGCTTCGACCAGGTGTCGGTGGCGGACGTCGCGGCGGCTGCCGAGGTCTCCAAGCCGACGCTGTTCTCCTACTTCCCCAGCAAGGAGGACCTGGTCGTCCACCGCTTCGCCGACCACCAGGAGCAGGCCGCGGACGTCGTCCGCGCCCGCCCGGCCGGCGAACCGGTGCTCGACGCGCTCCTCCGGGACTTCCTCACCGGCCTCACCCGGCGCGACCCGGTCACCGGCCTCAACGACCACCCCGCGGTCCTCGCCTTCACCGCCCTGGTCTACGGCACCCCCAGCCTGGCCGCCCGGGTCGGCGAGTACGTGGCCCGCGCCGAACGCTCCCTCGCCGACGCGCTCGCCCAGGCCCCCGACCTCCCGCAGCCGCGCGACCTCACCGCCCCGCTGCTCGCCGCCCAGGTCACCGCCACCCAGCGCGTCCTCGCCCTGCACAACTGGCAGCGCATCCGGGACGGTGGCCGCACCCCCGACGACCTGCACGCCGAAGCCGCCGCCGACGCCACCCGCGCCTTCGGCCTCCTCACCCACGGCTACGGCCCCGGCCCCGGCCCCGGCCCGCACGACGGCCCTGAGGACGGCCCCGGTTAGAGTGCCGCGCATGACGACGCGTCACCACACCTTCGAGGCCCTGCACAACTTCCGCGACCTGGGCGGCCTTCCGGCCGCCGGGGGACGGTCCGTACGGTGGGGCCTGCTCTACCGCTCCGACTCGCTCGGCAAGCTCACCTCGGACGCCGACCTCGACCGGCTCCGCGCCCTCGGCGTACGGACCGTGATCGACCTCCGCTACCCCTGGGAGATCGCCGCCAAGGGCCGGGTGCCCGACTTCGAGGGACTGGAGTACCACAACCTCTCGATCGAGCACCGCCCGTACGACCAGGCCGAGATCGACCCGGAGCTCGACCCCTGGCGCTACCTCGCCGACCGCTTCGCCGAGGTCGCCGAGGACGGGGTCAAGGAGATCCGCCAGACCCTGGACGTGATCACCGACGCCGACGCCCCGGTGGTCTTCCACTGCGCCTCCGGCAAGGACCGCACCGGCCTCATCGCCGCCCTGCTGCTCACGCTGCTCGGTGTCGCCGAGGACGACATCGCCGCGGACTTCGCCCTCACCGAGCTCGCCACCGCGCGGCTCGTCGCCGACTGGCACGCCGCCAACCCCGGCCGCACCCTGCGCTGGCCCGGCTACGGCCGCGCCCCGGAGGCCGTCATCCGCCGCACCCTCGCCGACCTCGCCGCCCGCCACGGCTCCGTCGAGGCCTACCTCACCGGCACTCTCGGCATCGACCGCGCCCGGATCGCCGCACTCCGCTCCCGTCTGCTGACCGACTGAGCCGCAGCGGCAACTCGGTGGCAGGCACCGGGGGTTGTGAACGACCATGGCCGGTATGACCGAGCAACCCGCGCGATGGACCGAAGCGACCGTCTACCCCGACATGTGGTCCGATCCGGACGACGACCCCCGCAACAGCGAGGGCCCCAGCCCGGACGGTGAACCCGGCGCCCTGCACGACTGCCTGACGAACTACCGGCTGACCCTGCGGATGAAGTGCGACGGCCTCGACGCCGACCAGCTGGCGCGACGCTCCGTGCCGCCCTCGACGATGTCGCTGCTCGGGCTGGTCCGGCACCTCGCCGAGGTGGAACGGGACTGGCGCAACTGGCTCACCGAGGACGAGCCGCTGCCGAAGCTGTACGGCAAGCGGGACGCGGACTTCGACGGAGCCCTGGCCGACCCGGCGGTGGTGGCGGACGCCTTCCGGGACCTGGAACGCGAACAGGCCGCCACCGACGCCGCACTGGCCGGGTACGCCGACCTGGGCGAGCGGGTCGGCCGGAGCGGAGTGGCGATCCGGGAACTGCTGGTGCACCGGATCGACGAGTACGCCCGCCACTGCGGGCACGCCGACCTCCTGCGCGAGTGCATCGACGGCCGGGTCGGCCAGTAGGGCCGGTCGGCAGCGGTCAGCGGCGCCGGTCTCGGGGTGGCCGGGCGCCGCCGTTGCCGGGCCGGGGCTTCGCCGCCGGGGCCGGGGCCGTGGGCGCGGCGGTGGCGGGCCAGTGGGCGGGGCGGGTGAGTCCGGCCGGCAGGCGGGTGGCCGCGTCGCCGCGGGCGGCGTCGAGCTGGGCCTGGGTGAGGTAGAGGGCCGTGGTGAGGTCGGCGCCGGCCAGGTTGGCGTCGCGCAGGTCGGCGCCGATGAGGTCGGCCAGGCGCAGGTCCGCGCCGGAGAGGTCGGCGGCGACGAGCAGGGCGCCGCGCAGGTTGGCACCCCGCAGGTCGGCGCCGCGCAGCCGGGCGCCGAAGAAGTCGGCGCCGCGGTGCTCGCGGCGGCGCGGGACGGACGCCCGGACGAGTTCGCCGGCGCGCAGCAGGAGGTCGCTGACGCGCTGCCGGTGGGCCGGCACGTCGACGGCGAGGATCTCCTCGGGGGTGCCGCCGGCGAGCCGGTCGGTCTCCTCCAGGGCCTGCCGCAGGTCTGCGTGGACGGTGTGGGCGGCTTCGAAGGTGAGCGCCTCGGTGAGGTACCGGAGCAGTTCGTGCAGCTGCCGCACGATCGGGAAGACCTCGAACATCGGCCCGGCCGTGTCCGGCTCCTCGCGCCAGCTGCGCCCGCCGAAGGTCACCTGGGAGACCCGCTGCCCGGCGCCGAAGCAGTCGTAGACGGTGCAGCCCTGGAAGCCGCTGTCGCGCAGCCGCTCGTGGATGCCGCAGGTGAAGTCGGTCTGCAGGTTGCGGCAGGGGGTACCGGCGGACTTGTTGATGGCGAAGTCGGTGCCGGCGGCGAACGGCAGGGCGGCGCAGCAGAGTCCGAAGCAGTTGCCGCAGTCGGATCGGAGCGGGGTCGGCGCGGCCGCCGTGGGGTCTTGCGGCGACTCGGTCTCGCGCACGTTCCAGGATCCTTCCAGCAGCCGGGCGCCGGTGTGACGCCGCGGACCCCGGAAATTCTACTGGTCAGACGACCGCCCCAGTCCGTAAGGTATGCAGCTGGACATAGACCATTACATGCGGAGGTGGCGGGATGCCGGAGCCGGACATCAGGGAGCTGGTCCGGAGGTGGATCTCGGGCTGGGCCGTCTCGCGCGGCTCCGCCGAGCCGGTGGACCGGCCCTGGGGCTGGACCATCGACGTCGGCGCGCCCGTCGGCGAAGTGGCCCGGCACGTGCTGCCGGAACCGGCCGAGGCCGAGGTCCGCAGGATCGCCGAGGCCACCACCGCACCCACCACCTGGCTGAAGCTGTTCGCCGAGGACGCCACCGTGCGGCCCTGGCTGGGCCCCCGCTGGCGACTGGACGCGCCGGGCTTCCTGATGAGCGCCCCGCTGGCCCCCGGACGCCCCGCGGCCCCGGCCGGCTACACGGTGACCGCCTGGGAGCGGGGCGGCGTCCTGCGGGTGCTGGTCCGCTCCGGGGACGGGCACTTCGCCGCACGCGGCCAGGCGGGCCTGGCCGGCCCGGTGGCGGTACCGGACCAGATCACCACCGCGCCCGAGTTCCGCCGCCAGGGCCTGGGCGCCCTGGTGATGCGGACGCTGCAGTCCGCCGCGTACGAGGCAGGCGCCGGCACCGGCGTCCTGGTCGGCACCCCCGAGGGCCGGGCGCTCTACACCGCACTCGGCTGGACCACCCACGCCCCGATGGCGAGCCTGGTCCTGGAGCCGGCGGCTCCCGAAAGCTAGCAGCCCGGCAGAGGCCCGCCGCTTGCAGACCCGCCGCCTGCAGGCCCGGAGCCCCGGCGCGCTAGCGGTACGGCAGCAGCTCGGGCCGCTTCGGCGGGCGGCCGTCGCCGGAGGAGCGGCCGGTGAGCCGGCGGCCGATCCACGGGCCGAGGTGGGTGCGCAGCCAGCGGGCGTCGGCTGCCAGCCGTTCGGCGCGGCCGGGCGGGGCGGTGGCGGGCAGCGGGGCGCGCCAGTCGAAGGCGGCGGGGCGGCCGAGTGCCTCCAGTACGCCTTCGGCGACCCGTCGGTGGCCTTCGGGCGAGAGGTGCAGGCGGTCCTCGGCCCAGAGTCGGCGGTCGTCGAAGCAGGGGGCGGAGAAGAGGTCGACGACGGTGATGCCGTCCTGGGTGCCGAGCTCCTGCACGAAGGCCTTCATCCGCAGGATGGCGGGCAGCAGTCGGGCGCCGCCCGCGAGCCGGCGGGTGGGGTCGGTGCTGGTGAACAGGACGATGGTGGCGCCGGTGGCGCGCAGTCGGCGGACGCAGTCGCCGAGCAGCCGCTCGACCCGGTCGATGTCGCAGCCGGGGCGCAGCACGTCGTTGAAGCCGCCGGCGAGGGTGACGAGCTGGGCGCCGGCGGCGGCGCCGGGGGTGAGCTGTTCGTCGTGGATCTGGCCGATGAGCTTGCCGCGGACGGCCAGGTTGGCGTAGCGGAAGTCCCGGTCCGGGTGCTCCGCCGCGAGTGCCGAGGCGACCCGGTCGGCCCAGCCGCGGTAGTGGCCGTCGGGCAGCAGGTCGTCGCCCATGCCCTCGGTGAAGGAGTCTCCGAGGGCGACGTAGCTGTCGTAGCTGCCGTAGCTGCGGTGGGGGGTGGGCACGGGTCGGCCTCCGCTCTCCTGGGATGACTCCGCGGTCCGACGATCGTACGGGTGCGTCCCTGCGCCGGTGCAGCGAGGCTCCCGGCCCCGGTCCTCCCACCGCCGCCGCCGGATGCTAGCCCGGGACGGCGGCCGCAGCCCCGGGCGTGAACCAGTGCTCGCGCACCGCGTCGGTGGGCCGCTGCTCGCCGAGGGCGGCCAGGCCCCACTCCCCCAACGCCTCGATGACGGGCCGCAGTTCGCGGCCGCGTCCGGTCAGTTCGTAGACCGTCGCGTTGGCCGGCCGTTCCAGTCTGCGCCGCACGACCAGCCCGTCCCCCTCGAGCTGCTTGAGCCGGGCGGCCAGGATGTCGGTGGAGACGCCGGGCAGGTCGGCGTGCAGGTCGGTGTAGCGGCGCGGGCCGCGGAGGAGTTCACGGGCGATCAGGAGGCTCCAGCGTTCGCCCACCGCGTCCAGGGCGCGGGCGACGGCGCAGTACTGGTCGTAGCTTCGGCGTGACATGTGGATCAGCATAGCCAAGAGGTTGGACTTTCCAAGTGACAACTTGGTAGAACAAAGCAGAAGCAGCGGAGCGGTGGTGACGGTCGGGAGGCCGCAGGTGGAGTTTCGACAGTCCAGCAAGCTCAATGGCGTGTGCTACGAGATCCGGGGCCCGGTGGTCGACCAGGCCAACGCCCTGGAGGAGGCCGGGCACAGCGTGCTGCGGCTGAACACCGGCAACCCGGCCCCGTTCGGCTTCGAGGCGCCCGAGGAGATCATCCAGGACATCATCCGCAACCTGCCCGCGGCGCACGGCTACAGCGACTCGCGCGGCATCCTGCCGGCCCGCCGCGCGGTGGTGCAGTACTACCAGCAGCGCGGGGTGCAGGGCGTCACCGTCAACGACGTCTACCTCGGCAACGGCGTCTCCGAGCTGATCCAGATGGCCGTCACCGCCCTGGTTGACGACGGCGACGAGGTGCTCGTGCCGATGCCCGACTACCCGCTCTGGACGGCCTCCGTCCGGCTGGCCGGCGGCAAGGCCGTGCACTACCTGTGCGACGAAGAGGCCGAGTGGTACCCGGACCTGGACGACATCGCCGCCAAGATCACCGCCCGCACCAAGGCGATCGTCGTCATCAACCCCAACAACCCCACCGGCGCCGTCTATCCGAAGGAACTGCTGGAGGGCATCCTCGACCTGGCCCGCCGCCACCAGCTGATGGTCCTGGCCGACGAGATCTACGACAAGATCCTCTACGACGACGCCGAGCACCACTGCCTCGGAGCCCTCGCCGACGACGTCCTCACCCTCACCTTCAACGGCCTCTCCAAGGCCTACCGGGTGGCCGGCTTCCGCAGCGGCTGGCTGGTCGTCTCCGGGCCCAAGCAGCACGCCACCGACTACCTGGAGGGCCTGACCATGCTCTCCGGCATGCGGCTGTGCCCCAACGTGCCCGCCCAGTACGCCGTCCAGGCCGCGCTCGGCGGCCACCAGTCCATCAACGACCTGGTCCTGCCCGGCGGCCGGCTCACCGAGCAGCGCGACATCGCGGTCAAGGCGCTCAACGAGATCCCCGGCGTCAGCTGCGTCAAGCCCAAGGGCGCGCTGTACGCCTTCGCCAGGCTCGATCCGGCCGTGCACCGGATCGTCGACGACGAGCGGTTCGTCCTGGACCTGCTGCTGCGCGAGAAGATCCACGTCGTCCAGGGCACCGGCTTCAACTGGCCCCGCCCGGACCACTTCCGCTTCGTCACCCTGCCCCGCGCCGACGACCTGGAGACGGCCATCAACCGGATCGGGCGCTTCCTCGCGACGTACCGCCAGAGCTGACCCGCCCACGCCCGCAGGCATGACCGTCCTACGCTCACAGGCATGACCGTCCTGCGCTCCGCCGCCCTGTTCGTCCTCGCCGCGCTCGCCGAGATCGGCGGCTGCTGGCTGGTCTGGCAGAGCGTGCGCGAGCAACGGCCGTGGTGGCTGGCCGGATTGGGGGTGGTGGCGCTCGGCGCGTACGGCTTCGTGGCGGCGCTGCAGCCGGACAGCCAGTTCGGCCGGGTGCTGGCCGCGTACGGCGGGGTGTTCGTGGCCGGTTCGCTGCTCTGGGGCGTGGTCGTGGACGGCTTCCGGCCGACCCGCTACGACGTGGTGGGCGCGCTGGTCTGCCTGGCCGGGGTCGCCGTGATCATGTACGGCCCCCGGCGCTGAACGCACCGGTGCCCCGGGTCGGAGGTCCGACCCGGGGCACCGTCACACGCGGCGGCGGCTGCCGGCGACCGGCGGCTACCAGCCCCAGCCGCCGCCCTCGCCGTCGTCGTTGCGGCCCGAGTCCCAGCCCTCGCCGACCTTGCGCAGGATCGAGTAGTTGTCGATCTGCGTGCCGTCCTCGGCCAGCGCGGTGACCTTCATGACCGACTTCTGGCCCAGGTGCGCCGGGGTGACGTCGACCTTGATGAAGGAGTAGCCGGTGTAGCGCACCCGCGACCACTGGATGGTCTCGGGCACCTTCACCCTGCCCTTGCCCCAGTAGTAGGTCTTGACCTCGTCCTGGTGGTTCTCGTGCCCCTCGTAGGTGTCCGGCACGTCGAACTTGTACAGGCTGCGGCCGGCCGCGCCCGCGGTCACGTAGACCACGCCGTCCTTCTCGGGCTCGATGGTGGCGCCGCTCGGCACCTGCTTCGAGACCTTGTTGCCCAGGATGGCGTCGGTGCGCTCGTAGATGTGGTTGTGGCCGTTGATGACCAGGTCCACCCGGTACTTCTCGAACAGCGGCACCCAGGCCTCGCGGACGCCGCCCTCGGAGGCGTGCGCGACGGTGGTGGAGAAGGCGCAGTGGTGGAAGAAGACCACGACGAAGTCGACGGTCTCGTCGCTGCGCAGGTCCTTGAGGGTGCGCTCCAGCCACTGGGTCTGCTTGGTCGCCGACAGGCCCAGGTTGGCCGGGATCTCGTACGAGACGTCGTTGGCGTCGAGCGAGATGACGCCGACGTTCTTGTAGCGGAAGGTGTAGACGCCGGGGACCTTGCGCGGGTCCGGGCCGTTGTCCGGCAGGAAGAAGCGGGCGTTCTCGCCGCCGTAGCCGTTGGGCGAGTACCAGGCCTCGATGTCGTGGTTGCCGTAGGCGACCATCCACGGGATCTCGGCGGCGACCGTCTCGGTCTGGACCAGGAAGTCGTCCCAGGTCTTCGCGCTGAAGACGGACTTGTCCGGGTCGGTGCCGGAGCCGGCCGGGTCGGCGTAGCAGATGTCGCCGGCGTGCAGGTGGAAGGCCGGCTTCTGCGCCTTGATGACGTGGTCGTTGCCCGCCGCGTGCGAGCTGACGCCCTGGTCGCCGAAGGCGGTGAAGGTGAACGGCTCGTACACCTTGCCCCAGCGGTGGTCGCGCGAGGGCGCGGTGCGGAAGGTGTGCAGGGTGGAGATCTGCTGCTGCGAGGCCGGGTCGAAGCCGTCGTGGCCGACACCGTAGTAGTAGGTGGTGTCGGGGTGCAGGTCCTCCAGCGCCACGTGCAGGTAGTACTGGTCCACCGGCTGGCTGCCCGGGGCCAGCGCCGGGGTGTGCAGGGCGCGGACCTCGGCCTGCACCTTGTGGCTGAGCTCCCATGGCGTCCTGCCGAAGCGCAGGAACGGCTTCTTGACCGGCGCCGGGACCTGCCAGGAGACGCGGAACTGGGTGTCCGGCTCGGGGCCGAACTGGAGGTGGCGGCCGATCGGCGCGACCAGCGAGCCGTCGATGCCGGCCGTCGTGCCGGCCGTCGCCAACTGCGGGCCGGCCGGCGCGGCGAAGGCCGTGCCGCTGCCCAGGGCACCACCGACGGCGACGGCGCCGACGGTCACGGCGCCGGCGCGCAGCATCCGGCGGCGGGAGAAGCGGGCCCGCAGGTACTCGTGCTGCTCGGCCGTGCTCATGCGGTCGGCAAGCTTGGCCGGCACGCCCATCTTGGGGATATCCATGCGCGGGACTCTGTCAGTGGCACGTGGATCGGACACGGACGCGCGGTGAACGCGCCGCAGCGCACACCCCATTCGAACACCAATGTTCGACCATGGTTCGGTAAAGGACTGGTCCGCACCCATCCGACGGCCGATCATGGCTCCCACCAGCCTTCCGACCTGAGCGGGCGTCGCCGGAGCGTCGCCGGAGCCCTCTCGGGGAGCGGCGTGCGCCGGAGGGTCAGGAGGGCTCCCCCTACTGCGTGGCGGCCCGGTTCCCGGTGCCGTCGCAGGTGCGGCAGATCTCGTCCCGGTAGGCGTGCTTGGCGCCGCCCGCGTCCACCCGGTAGCGCACGTACACGCCGGTGCCGTCGCACAGGAAGCAGTTGCCGCCCCCGCCGCCCACCTCGGTGGTGCCGGTGCCCTGACAGGTCCGGCAGTTGAGGCCGGCGGTGCGGCCGGTGCCCGCGCAGATGCGGCAGACCGTCGTCATCGTCTTCCTCCCTCGCGCGCGGAGCGGCTCGATGCGCGGAACGGCTCGATGCCACCGGTCATGGTAGTGGTGCGGGCCGCCGGACCGCCCCGGGTCGGTGATCTGACGACCGGTCGGGCCGGGCCCGGTGCGGCCGCTACTCCGCCAGGCCCTCGCGGACCCGACGGGAGACCGAGATCAACTGGAGGTCGAGCAGACCGGGCGGATCGGAGAGGCCCGGGCCGCCCGCCCGCACCCAGGCCGCTATGTCGTCGATCATCTCGTCCATCAGCACGAAGCCGAGCCAGACCGGCCGGCCGCCCGCTGCCCGGCCCTCGGCGGACGGACCGACCACCACCACGTTCGACTGGGAGCACACGTCCAGGCACTTGACCGCCCGGACCCGGCCCGCCGGACCCACCGCCGTCCGCAGCCGCTCGTACTGCCCCGCGTGGTCCACGCCGGGGTGCTTCGCCTCGGTGCCGCAGCAGCAGCCGCGGCAGACGGTGACGGTCACCGGGGAGGCTCCGCCCCGCTTCCGGTCCCGGACGCCGTCGCGGCCATGGCCGCCGGTGCGGTCGCCGTCCCGGTCGCGGACGCCGTCGCGGTCACGGTCTCGGCGGCTCATCGGTTCTGGTACCCCCTGGTCTCCGGCGCGCTCTGCCCACGCACTGTACCCGGCACCCGGATGCGGTCCGACCACCCCTTTAGAATGCGCACGTCATAGGGACGAGGGGGAGGACGGGCGGGTGCCGAAGCGAAGAAACCGGGCCCTGCGGAGGTCGGTGAGCGCGGTGGTGGCGGGGCTCCTGCGCGCCCGGCCCCCGGGCCTCTGACGCCCATGGCCGCGGAGCCGGCGAGGCGGGACGACGAAGGGGCGGACGAGGACGGCACCCGAAGCGACGGGCCGGGCCCGGTGGCGCTGTACGAGGGCGAGTGCGCCGACGAGCTCTCCCGGGTCGTGAGCAGCAGACTCTCCTCGCACCAGCTGACGGTACGCGGCCGCCGGCCGATCGCGGGCCGCTTCCGCGCCTTCCGTGAGGGGGAGGTGGGGCTCTACGACCTCCGGTACGGCGCCGACGTACGGATCCGGACCGGGGAGCTGCCCGACTTCTACAGCGTCATCCTGCCCTCCCCCGGCGGCCTGCGGGTCCACGCCAACGGCCGGGAGCTGCCGGCCGGCCCGCACATCGCCGGACCGGGGGACCAGGTCACCATGGACTGGGCCGACGCAGCCGTGAACGAGGCCCTCGTCTTCTCCCGCCGCGCGGTGGAGGAAGCCCTCGCGGCCCGCCTGGGCGACCTCCCCCGGGAGCTGCCGCGCTTCCACCCCACCCTCGACCCCGGGAACCCGGCCGTGCGGTCCTGGCTCGAACTGGCCGGGCACTTCCGGGTCTTCGCCGCCTCCCCGCTGGCACGCCAGTCACCGCTGGGCACACGCCACTTCGAGAGGCTGCTGGTCGACGGTCTGCTGGACGCACAGGCGCACTCGCTGAGCGGCTCGACAGCCGACCGCGGCCCCGCGCTGCTGCCGAGCGCCCTGCGGCGGGCGGCGGACTTCTGCGCCGAGCACGCCGACGAGGCCGTCTCCGTCGCCGACATCGCACGGGCCGCCCGGGTCAGCCTGCGCACCCTGCGGGAGGGCTTCCGGCGCCACCTCGACACCACCCCGCTGGCCTACCTGCGGCGCGTCCGGCTCGACCGGGCCCACCACGACCTGCTCGCCATCGCCGACGGCCGGGCGAGCGGCACGGTCACCGAGGTCGCCTGCCGCTGGGGTTTCACCCACCTCGGCCGCTTCAGCGCGGACTACCGGCGCACGTACGGGCGTTCGCCCTCGCAGGACCTCGGGCGCGGCTCCTGACGGGCCCGGACTATCCGAAAACGGACGTCGGCGGCGCACGGAAGTGGATAGGCGCACGGGCGCCGCTCGGCGAGGCTGGTCCCGAGCGGCGGCGGTGCGCCTCCCGCAGGGGAGGGGGCGCACCGCCCTTACGCCGCGCCCGCTCCGTCACGCCCGTCTCCTGCCACGCCCGCTTCGCCTACCGGGCCGGGCCGCCGGTGACAAGCGCGTGCACGAATTCCGCTCCACGGCGTTTCGGAAATGCCCCCGACACACGGTGGAGCGAAATGCGAAATTTCCACCGCCGGCCATCTGACGGGATTTCGGCAATTTCCGCGCAAACCATGGACGGCCGCGAAACCTGGCAGTAACTTACCTGCGAGTAGCTGTGGCCCGGCTCCGCACGACCCCCACCCGTCGTTTCTCTCCCCCAGGAGGAACCGTGCTCCGCCCTGCCCGGAAATCCCGGCACCTCCGGAATTCCACCGCCCTCGCCGCGATCGCCCTCGGCGCCGCCCTCGCGCTCACTTCCACGAGCGCCCAGGCCGCCACCCCCGCCCCGCAGCACTACGTGGCACTCGGCGACTCCTACGCCGCCGGCGCCGGCGTGCCCGGCCAGTCGGCCGGCCTGTGCCTGCGCTCCGACCACAACTACGGCCACCTGGTCGCCACCGCCCTCAAGGCCGGCGCGTACACCGACGCCACCTGTGCCGCCGCCAAGATCAAGGCGATGACCCAGCCCCAGTACGACGCCTTCATCAAGGTCAACGACCCCCAGCTGGACGCGCTGACCCCCGACGCCGACCTGGTCACCCTCGGGATCGGCGGCAACGACCTCGCGGCCAGCGACCTCGGCCTCGGTGAACTGGTCGCCACCTGCATCGCCGGCGCCGCCGTCAACCCGCTCGGAACGCCGTGCAAGGACGTCTACCACCACGGCTACTGGGACTGGCGCACGTGGTCCTGGCAGTACGGCAACGACGACCTGGCGGAGCGGATCACCACCGGCATCGCCCCGCAGCTCGCCGACACCCTGCAGCGCATCCACCGCAAGGCCCCCAAGGCCAAGGTGCTACTGGTCGGCTACCCGTCCGTGCTGCCCGCCGACGGCTCGTCGTGCGTGCTGCGCCAGCCCGTCACCCCCGGCGACGTCGAGTACATGCACGGCGTGCTCGACAAGCTGAACGCCGCGCTCAGGACCACCGCGGCCGCGGGCGGCGCGACGTACGTCGACACCGCAACGCCGACCCTCGGGCACGACGTCTGCTCGGACGACCGCTGGATCGAGGGCGCGCTGCCCGGCTCGCCCGCCGTGCCGTTCCACCCGAACGCGACCGGCGAGAAGGTGATGGCGGACGCGGTGCTCGCCGCGCTGAAGTAGGGCTCGCCCCGCCCCGGAAAGCCCCGAGGGGGCGGTGACCAGACCCCGGTCACCGCCCCCTCGGTTCGCCCGTGCGCTACTCCGGCTTGGCGGCGGCGGAGGAGGCAGCGGCAGCCGAGGCGGCGGCGGTGGCCAGTCCGGCCGACCACTTCTCCTCGACGTTGCCGAACTTCCAGAAGGCGATCGCCGCGGCCCAGGTGAGCACGAACAGCCCGACGATGGCGTAGCCGACGGAGTTGAGGTCCAGTCCGCCGATCCAGGCGATCGGCCCGCTGGTGATGTCCAGCTTCTCGCCGAGCAGGCCGATCAGCTCGATCGAGCCGATGACCAGCGCGACCAGCACCGACAGCCCGGTGACGGTCAGGTTGTAGTAGATCTTCCGGACCGGCTTGGAGAAGGCCCACTCGTACGCGAAGTTCATGAACGAGCCGTCGATGGTGTCCAGCAGGCTCATCCCGGCCGCGAACAGGACCGGCAGCGTGAGCAGCGCGTACCAGGGCAGCGAGAAGGCCGCCGCGCCGCCCGCCAGCACCAGCAGGGACACCTCGGTGGCGGTGTCGAAGCCCAGGCCGAACAGCAGGCCCACCGGGTACATGTGCCACGGCTTGGTGACGGCCCTGGTGACCCGGCCGAGGATGCGGTTCATCAGCCCGCGCCGCTCCAACTGGCGCTCCAGCTCGGCCTCGTCGTACTCGCCGACGCGCATCCGGCGGAAGACCTTGAGGATGCCGTTGAAGGCGCCCAGGTTGATCAGGCCGAGGAGCAGCAGGAAGGTGCCGGAGACGGTGACGCCGATCAGGCCGGTCAGCTGGTGCAGCGTCGAGTCGTCGGACTCCACCTGGCCGGCCAGCGAGCGGATGCCGAAGGCCAGCAGCGCGCAGAGGCCGAAGACGATCGAGGAGTGCCCGAGCGAGAACCAGAAGCCGACGGACAGCGGCCGCTTGCCCTGGCCCATCAGCTTGCGGGTGGTGTTGTCGATGGCGGCGATGTGGTCGGCGTCGAAGGCGTGCCGCATGCCGAGGGTGTAGGCGGTCAGGCCCATGCCCGCGCCGAACACCTGCCCGCCGACGGTGTAGTGCTCGGGTGCGACGAGCGCGAGCAGGGTGAACCAGCCGACGACGTGCAGCGCGAGGATGAATCCGCCCATTCCGGCCAGGCGGATCCACTCCTCACGGGTGAGCCGGTCGCGCCGGCGAGGGGCGGTCATCGAGGTGTCCTTTCGGTGGGGCGGGCGGAGCTGGGCCATCTTTCCGCCTCGGTGCGCGCAGTTGCAAGTCATACGCAATTACGGCTCGGTTTCCGCCCCCACCCCGAGATCACCACGACCCGTACAGGGCTTCGTAACCTCCCGGGGCTTCCTCCGGTCGCTCTACGCGCGGATACTCCCGTTCCACGCGCGAAAACTCGGGCGCCGAACACCTCGACTCCCCACGGAGGAACGGCACATGACGATCCGCATTCGAACCGTCGCGGCCCTCTCCGGCGCGGCGCTGCTCGCGGCCGGGCTCACCACCCTCACCCCGGCCGCCACCGCCGCCCCCGCCCCCGCCGCCGCCCCGGCCGCGACGGCCACCACCAGCGCCACGCCGCACCGGGTGCTGTTCGACAACAGCAAGGCCGAGACCGCCGGCAACGCCGACTGGATCATCAGCACCAGCCAGCCCGACCCGCTCGCCCAGAACCCCAGCCCCACCACCGAGAAGAGCTGGACCGGCGCACTGTCCGCCTGGGGCGTCGCCCTGCAGAAGACCGGCCAGTACAGCCTCAAGACCCTGCCGGCCGGCTCCACCATCACCTACGGCACCGGCGGCGCGCTCGACCTCGCCAACTTCGACACCTTCGTCATCCCGGAACCGAACATCCGGCTGAGCGCGAGCGAGAAGTCCGCGGTCATGCGGTTCGTCCAGAACGGCGGCGGACTCTTCCTGGTCTCCGACCACCTCAACAGCGACCGCAACAACGACGGCTGGGACTCGCCGAAGATCATCAACGACCTGCTGACCAGCAACGGGGTGAACAACAACGACCCCTTCGGCTTCTCCGTCGACCTGCTCAACATCACCACCGACAACCCGCGCGCGGTCAACGACGCCACCGACCCCGTCCTGCACGGCCCCTTCGGCACCGTCACCGGCTCCATCCTGCGCAACGGCACCACCTTCACCCTCAAGCCCGCCGACAACCCCTCGGTCAAGGGCCTGGTCTACCGGACCGGCTACAGCGGCACCACCGGCGCCTTCTTCGTCACCAGCACCTTCGGCTCCGGCCGGGTCGCCGTCTGGGGCGACAGCTCCGCGATCGACGACGGCACCGGCCAGCCCGGCAACAACCTCTTCGACGGCTGGGACGACCCGGCCGGCACCGACGCCGCCCTCGCCCTCAACGCCACCGCCTGGCTGAGCAAGGCCTGACCGGCCCGCACCGGCCGCACCGGCCGCACCGCTCGCCGGGAGAGCTGGGCGCGCCGGGCGAGCCGGGAGAGCCGGGCAAGCGGCACTCATCAGGAAAACGGCCGCTTCCTCCCCTAGGGTCGGAATACCGACGCCCGCGGCGCGCACGCACCGCACCACCCCCCGCGTACGCGCCGCGGGCCCGCCGGCACCCACCCCGGCCCGGGATCCGATGGGAGCGGCCATGCCGTCGTACCCCTTCCGCACCACCCGCGAGGACGTCCGCATCCCGCTGCCCGACGGCACCCGGCTGGCCGCCCGGCTGTGGCGCCCCGTCGGCGACGAGCCCGTCCCCGCACTGCTGGAGTACTCCGGCGGGCGCCTCACCGACCGGACCGCCGCCGCCGACGCCCGCCGCCACCCCTGGTACGCGGGCCACGGCTACGCCGCCCTCCGGGTCGACACCCGAGGGCACGGCAACTCCGACGGCACCCCCGGCGAACCCGGCGGCGCACAGGAACTCGCCGACGGTGCCACCGTGGTCGACTGGCTCGCCCGCCGCCCCTGGTCCACCGGCCGCATCGGCCTGCTCGGCGTCGGCGCCGCCGGCACCGCAGCCCTGCGGCTCGCCGCCCTGGCGCCGGACACCGTCGGCGCCGTGGTCGCCGCCTGCCCCGAGGGCGGCCACCGGCTCGGCGGCGCCCTCCTCGCCGCCGACCTGCACACCCGGCTCACCGCCCTGGTCGCCGACGCCGCCCTCCCGCCGGACCCGCGCCACGTCGGCGACGCCTGGCGCAGGAGCTGGCTGGCCCGCCTGGAGTCCCTGGAACCGCCCGTCGACGCCTGGCTCGCCGCCGGCGACACCACCGTGCCCGTCTCCGTGCCCACCTTCGCCATCGCCGGCTGGGGCGACCCGTCCTGCTCCTTCGTGCTGCGCCTGCTCGCCGAGTCCCCCACCGCACGCGCCCTGATCGGCCCCTGGCCGCACGGCCTGCCCGAGGACGCCCTGCCCGAGACCCTGCGCTGGTGGGACCACTGGCTGCGCGGCGCCGACACCGGCGCCGCCACCGAACCCGCCCTGCGCAGCTGGATCAGCACCCGCTGGACCGGCGACGACTCCTGGCCCTCCCCCGACGTCCGGGAGATCCACTACGGCCTCGACGGGCCGCTGCTCACCGCCGGCACCGCCTCCGACGACCGGTACGTCCACGTCCGTTCCCCCCAGCACACCGGCCTCAACGCCGGTGCCTACGTCCTGCACGGCCGCCCCGCCGACCAGCCGCCGGACCAGCGGGAGGAGGACGGCCGGTCGGTCTGCTTCGACTCCCAGCCGCTGCCCGAACCCGTCGAACTGCTCGGCGCCCCGGTCCTGCGGCTGCGGCTGCAGCTGCGCGAGGGCGGACCGGCCGCCCTGGTGACGGCCCGGCTCTGCGCCGTCGGCCCCGACGGCACCTCGGAGCTGGTCACCCGGGGAGTCCTGGCCGTCGCGCCCGGCTCCGGGCCGGACGCCGAGGTCGAACTCGCGGCCTGCGCCCGGACCGTCCCCGCCGGGCACCGGCTGCGGCTCGCCCTCTCCTCCGTCTACTGGCCGTGGGTGTGGCCCCCGGCGGAGGCCGCCGGGTACGCCCTCGACCCGTCCCGCTCCACCCTCGGCCTGCCCGTCCGCCACCTCGCCGCCGACGTCGGCGCCGAGCCCGTCACCTTCGAGGCGCCCACGCTGCCCGATCCGCTCGACATCCACCTCACCGAACCGCTCACCGCGCGGCCGGAGCGCCTCACCATCCACGACATCGGCCGCCACGAGTGGCGCACCGAACTCTCCCCCGCCGACGACGGCAGCCGCACCCACCCCGACGGCCTGGTCCGCGACGAGCACACCGTCACCGCCTACCGCGTCCTCACCGGCGCCCCGCTCAGCGCCCAGGCCCGCACCGACCACACCGTACGGCTGGAACGCCCCGACCTCGGCTGGGACGTCACCGTCCAGACCCGCGTCCAACTGCGCTGCGACGCCGGGCACTTCATCAGCATCGTGCAGCTGCGGGCGCTGGAGGCCGGGTCGGTGGTGTTCGCCCGGGAGTGGCAGCACCGGGTGCCCCGGGGGAAGAGCTAAAAGATTCCCTTATATACTTGCCTAATTTTTCGAGTTCGCCTTATAAATGACCCATGAAGACCATCGGCCTCATCGGCGGCATGAGCTGGGAATCCACCGCCGAGTACTACCGCCTGATCAACGAACTCACCCGCGACCGCCTCGGCGGGCTGCACTCCGCACGACTCGTGCTGTACTCGGTCGACTTCGCCGAGATCGAGCAGCTCCAGGCCGCCGGGCAGTGGGAGGACGCCGGGAGGATCCTGGCCGGCGCCGCCCGGTCACTGGAGGCGGCGGGCGCGGAACTCCTCGTGCTCTGCACCAACACCATGCACAAGGTCGCCGGCCACGTGGAGACGGCGGTCTCCGTCCCCCTGCTCCACCTCGCCGACGCCACCGCGGACGCCGTCCGGGCGGCGGGACTGCGCCGGATCGGGCTGCTCGGCACGGCGTTCACCATGGAACAGGACTTCTACCGCGGCCGGTTGGCCTCCGGCGGCCTCGACGTCCTCGTCCCCGAGGCCGATTCGCGCGCCCTGGTCCACCGGGTGATCTACGAGGAACTGTGCGTCGGCGTCGTCCGGGAGCAGTCCCGGGAGGCGTACCGGCAGGTCATCGGGGACCTGGTCGCGGCAGGAGCCCAGGGCATCGTGCTCGGCTGCACCGAGATCGAACTGCTGGTCCGGCCGGACGACAGCCCGGTCCCCGTCTTCCCCACCGCCCGGCTCCACGCCGAGGCCGCCGTCGTCGCCGCCCTGGCCGACCACTGAGAAAAGGACTTGCCCGGAGAGGCGCCCAGGCTGCACGATCTCCCCGGACCGAGACACCGTCAGAGGAGGTGAGACCCGTGAAGGCAGTACCGACGTGGGCGCTCCCCCTCTCCGTCACGGTCGGCGACTGACACGGTCGTCGCCGGGAGCGCCCGACATTCCGCTCCCGAAAGGCAACCCGCCATGCACTCCCTCCAGTTCACCTCCGATTCGTCCTCCGCCGGCCTGCGCGAACGCGACTTCACCCTGGGCGACGTCCCCGGAGTCCTCTGGTCGCCGACCACCGGCGCCGACCGCGCACCCCTGGTCCTCCTGGGCCACGGCGGCGGCAACCACAAGAAGCACCCCGCGATGTCGGGCCGCGCCCGGCTCCTCGTCAACGGCCACGGCTTCCACGTCGCCGTCCTCGACGCACCCGGCCACGGCGACCGGCCGCGCACGGCACACGACGAGGCCGAGATCGCCGACATGTTCCGGGCCAGGGCGGCCGGCGAGCCGGAAGGCCCGATCATCGTCCGCTACAACGACCACCTGGCGAAGCTCGCCGCACCCGAGTACCACGCCGCCCTGGACGCCCTCCAGCAGCTCCCCGAGATCGGCGCCGACGGCCCCGTCGGCTACTGGGGCATCAACCTGGGCACCGCGATCGGCATCCCCTTCGTGGCAGCCGAACCCCGGATCACGGCCGCGGTCTTCGGCCAGCACTGGCCCGACGCCCTCGCCGAGCAGGCGAAGCGGATCACCATCCCGGTCGAGTTCGCCCTGCAGTGGGACGACGAGCACATCCCGCGCGAGGCCGGTCTCGCGCTCTTCGACGCCTTCGCCTCGAAGGAGAAGTCACTGCACGTGAACTCGGGCACGCACAAGGAGTTCCCCCGCTTCGAGGCCGACAGCGCCGCCCGCTTCTTCGCCCGCCACCTCGGGCAGCCGACCGGCTGACCTGCTGACCTGCCGCACCCGGTGCCCGGCCTCCCCGGCCGGGCGCCGAGGGCGGCGAGGGGGCCGCCGCCTCGATCGAAGCGGTCACCCCTCCTCCGGCACCTCCACGATCAGCAACGTCCCCCGGCTGCCCGCCCGGACGGCGTGCCGCACACCCGCCGGCACGACACACAGCCCGCCGGTCCGTACGGTCGACTCCACACCGTCCAGCAGCAGTTCGAGGCATCCCTCGGCGACGAACAGCACCTCGGCCGTGCCGTGCACCTCCGACGCCAGCTCCCGCCCGTCCATCCGCAGCACCTTCACCGCCGCCGTCCCGACCCGCCCCAGCACCTGGGAGCGCCAGGCCTCGGGCAGCCCCGCCGCCCGCTCATTCACATCGATCACATCGATCACATCAACCGCATCAACCGCATCAACCGCATGGACCAAGCTCATGGGCAGGGACGCTACCCGGGACGGACCGGACGTTGGTTGACCGTTTCGTAAAACCTGCCAGGATCCTCGGGGTGAACGCGCGCGCACTGTACGAGGCCCTGCTCGACACCGACGGCCCCTCCGAGGACGCCATCGGCCCCTGGCTCGACCGGGCCGGAGCCGACGACTACCGCGAGCGGCTCCGGACCGCCTCGACCCACCACCACTGGTGGGGCGACGAGGACGGCCAGGACCTGCTCCAGGAGCTCTACGCCCTCGGCCGCGTCAGCGACGTGCTCCTGCCCGAACCGGAACTCCCTTGCCGCCTGCGCCTCTTCGTCGCCCTCGGCATGACGCCGTTCGAGGACGCCGCGCCCTTCGACCCCTTCCTGCACGAGATCGTCGAGGTCGAGCAGGCCGACGACCCGCAGGCGCCGATCGAGGTCCTGGCCGTCCGCCGGCCCGGACTGATGCTGGGCGAACTGCTCTTCAGCCGCGCCGGGGTACGGATCCGGGCCGGCGCCGCGCACGCCGAGCACGGGGTGGCGGACCGCTTCCCGCTCTACTGGACGTTCCGCCGCCCCGACCGGCCCACGCACGACCTGTCCCACGGCTGGGGCGGCAACTCCCAGTGGCGGACGGACTTCCGCCTCGACTACCGCACCCCCGGCGGCGACCACCTCAACGTCGCCGAGGACGGCTCGGTCGACGGCCGCCCCGACCTCGGCCACTACCAGGACCTGACCCCCGACGAACACCTGCTCACCCCCGCCGAGCGACGCGAACTGCTGCGTCACCGCTGCCTCCTGCGCACCCCGCGGGCGGCCGCCGAACTCGCCGGCTCGCCCGGCTGGGAGGACGAACTGTTCCCCTACGAGTGGCGGCTGCCTGCTGCGGAGGCGTGACCGGCCAGGGAGGCGCGATCGGCCAGCACCTCGCCGATCACGTACCGGGCGATGCCCGCCATCCGGGGGTTGGTCTCCCGGTAGTAGTCCAGCTCCAGCAGGGCCACGGACAGCGCCCAGCCCCGGCCGCGGGCCCAGGCGGCTTCGTCGGCGCCGGCACCCGTCCGGAAGGCGGCGCGGACGGGCGCCGGGAGCAGGTACCAGGCGGCGATCAGGTCCACCGCCGGGTCACCGAGGCCCGCGCAGCCGAAGTCGATGACGGCGCTCAGCCGGCCGCGCCCGTCCACCAGCAGGTTGCCGGGCTGCAGGTCGGCGTGGATCCAGACCGGCGGGCCGGAGTGGCCGGGGGCCCGGAGCGCGTGCTCCCAGGCGGAGGTCGCGGCCGCGGTGTCGATGACGTCCGCCAGCCCCGCGATCGCCGCCCTGACCGAGCCGTCCCGCTCCGGCAGGGGCTCGCTACGGAAGGAGGCGGGGCCGCCGGCCGGGTCCACCAGGTGCAGGGCGGTCACGAAGGCCGCCAAGTCGACTGCCAGCAGGGCCGGTTGGGCCACTCGCCCGACCACCGGGTTCGCGCCGTCGAGCCAGCGGAGCACCGACCAGGGCCATGGGCAGCCGCCTCCCGGCCTGCCCTGGGCCAGCGGGACGGGCACCGCGACCGGGAGTTCCGCGGCGAGGCGCGGCAGCCAGGCGCGTTCCTTCTCGATGTCCTCGACGGCTCCCGGAATCCGGGGGATGCGCACCACCAGGTCCGCGCCGAGCCGGTACATCGCGTTGCCGGTCCCGGCTGTCGCCGTCTCCTCGACCGGCAGCCCCGCCCACTGCGGGAACTGCGCGGCGACCATCCGGCGGACGAGGGCGTCGTCGATGTCGAGTTCGTCGGCGTGCATCTTGCGGGAGGAGGACATGGCTCCCGACCCTGCCAGCCACCAGCCGGGCACGCAACGGGATCGGCCTGCCGCTACGGCGGCCAGGAGCACGGACGACGGCCGTTCACTGCCGCACCGCGAGGTCCTGGCTGCCCACCACCTTCAGCAGCCGCAGCGCCGCGTGCGAGGGCGTGCCGGGGGCGGCGGTGTAGAAGATCGTCCACTGGTCGCGGTGCGGGTCGTGCAGCGCCTCGCAGTCGAGGTCGAGCGGGCCGACCACCGGGTGGAGGATCCGCTTGCTGGTCGAACGGCGCACCTCCACGTCCTGCCGCGCCCACAGCTCCCGGAACTCGGCACTGTGCGCGAGCAGCCGCCCGACGAGGGCGCGCAGGGCGCTGTCGGCGGGATAGCGGGCGGCGGCGGACCGCAGGTCGGCGACCGCGAGGCAGGCGAAGTCCTCGACGCCCGCGGGGTCGTGGAGGGCGTGGGCGTCCGGGTCGGTGAAGAACCTCCAGATCAGGTTGCGCTCGCCGGGCGGCAGGGCGGAGAAGTCGCCGAGCAGCGCGGCCGCCATGGCGTTCCAGGCGAGCACGTCCCGGGCAGCGCTGCAGACCATGGCCGGGGTGTCGTCCAGCCGGTCGAGCAGGTGCAGGACGCCCGGCCGCACCTCGCGGGCCAGGCCGGGCGGCGGCAGCGGCGGCTCCCCGACCAGGTGGTGCAGGTGGGCGCGTTCGTCGTCGGACAGCCGCAGCGCCCGGCTGATCGCCCCGATCATCTGGCGGGACGGCCGCGGGCCCCGGCCCTGTTCGAGGCGGATGTAGTACTCGACCGACATCCCCGCGAGCTGCGCGACCTCCTGGCGGCGCAGGCCCGGGGTGCGGCGCCGCCCGCCGGCCGGCAGGCCGACGTCGGCCGGCTGGATCCGGGCGCGCCAGCGCCGCAGGAAGGCGGCCAGCTCCGCCCGATCAACGTGTTCCACGCCCCCAGTCTGGCCCGGCCACCGCCCCAACCACCATGGGACTGCCGGTACCACCCTCGACAGTGCTCTCCCACCCGCGCCCCGGCCCCGCCACGGTGGAGGCATGACCACCACAGCGAAGAACCGCATCGTCCTGATCACCGGCGCCAACAGGGGCATCGGCCTCGCCACCGCCGGTGAACTCGCCCGCGCCGGGCACACCGTCCTGATCGGCGCCCGCGACCCGGAGCGCGGCGCCGCGGCCGCCGCCGGGCTCACCGCCGAGGGCCTGGACGTCCGCGCCGTCCGCCTGGACGTGACCGACTCCGCCACGATCGCCGCCGCGGCCGAGCTGATCGCCGCCGAGTACGGCCGGCTGGACACCCTGGTGAACAACGCGGGCGTCGCCCGGGACTGGCGGCGCGCCCCGGAGGAGCTGCCGGTCGAGGCGGTGCGCGAGACCTACGAGACGAACGTGTTCGGCGTCGTCGCCGTCACCAACGCCATGCTGCCGCTGCTGCGCAAGTCCCCGGCCGGGCTGATCGGCAACGTCTCCAGCGGCCTCGGCAGCTTCTCTTTCCTGGCCGACCCGGACAACCCCATCTGGGAGCACGCGACGCTGCTCGCCTACAACTCCTCCAAGGCCGCGCTGAACGCCGTCACCCTGGTCTACGCCCGGACACTGCGCGGATCCGGCATCAAGGTCGCTTCGCTGGAACCGGGCTACTGCGCGACCGACCTCAACGACCACAGCGGCCCTGCCACGTCGGAGGAGGGCGGCCGCCGGATCGCCCGCCAGCTCGGGGAGGCCGGGGCGGGGCGCAGCGGCCAGTTCTTCCACCCGGAGGGCGGCACCTACCCCTGGTGAACGGCCAGGAGCCCGGGCAGTTCGCGCATGTCGTCGAAGACGACCGTGCCCGGCCCGGCCAGCCGCTCCGCCGCCGTGACGCCGCCCGCGTAGCCGAGCGCGCGCATCCCGGCGGCGCGGGCGGCCCGCACCCCCGGCTCGCTGTCCTCGACGACGACGCAGGCCGCCGGATCGACGCCCATGGACCGGGCGGCGTGCAGGAAGAGGTCGGGCGCGGGCTTGCCGCGCCCGACCTCGGTCGCGCTGAAGATCCGGCCCTCGAACCGGCCGTACAGCCCGGTCCGGCCGAGGGTGTGGCGCATCTTCTCGTGCGTGCCGCTGGACGCCACGCACGTGGGCAGCGCGATCGCCTCCAGAGCGTCCAGCGCCTCCGGCAGGCCGTCCACCGGCGTCAGCCCGGCGTCCACGGCCTCGGCGTGCAGCTCATGGAAGCGCTTGCCCCACACCGCCGCCACGTCCGCCCCCAACCGGTCGGCGACCAGCGCGTTGTTGACCGCCTCCGACCGTCCGACGAACCGCTCGATCGCCTCGGCCCCGGTCAGCGGCCAGCCGTACTCCTCCCCCAGCCGCACGAGCACCCGGACGGCGATCACCTCACTGTCCACCAGCACGCCGTCGCAGTCGAATATCACCAGCTCTATCGGCTTGATCATCCGGACAGCATAGGGCGGCCCCGACCCGGTCAGGGGCCCGGCGGCGGGAAGTTCGTCGCGGACTCCGGGACGCTGTCCGGCAGCCGCACCGGGTTCGAGCACGGGAAGTCCGCCACGACGGCCTTGGCGTACTTCAGCGCGAAGTCGAGGGCCGCCCGGTGAAGCTTCTCCGACCTCGGCCCCTCGGGACCGCCCGTGCTGATCACGACGTGCACGTACGGCCGGCCCATGCGCGTGTTCTCCGGGTTGTCGCACCGGAACCCGAGATCCGCGAAGTACGGCCCGCTCCACCCCTGCACGTCCGCACCGAAGTCGAGCCGACTCTGCCCCGGGAGGTTCAGCTCCGAGCCTGCGCCGTCGGTGTAGTTCATGGTGGACTCGTCCATCAACTGCACGTCGACCAGCACCAGGGACTTCTCCGGGTTCTGGTGGAGATTGCACCTCTGGTCCTCGATGCCCGGGCGAAGGCGTTCCCCATGGCCGCTCAGGTAGTGCTCGGCGAACGTCCTGGGCAGCTCGTCCGCCAGCGGCGCGAGGTCGTCCCGTGTGAGCACCGACCAGCAGGCACTGGTCGACAGCTCCGCCGGTGCGTGAGCCGACCGCCACCACCACCCGAACCCGGCCCCGGCGAGCACCACCCCCGCGACCCCGGCGGCGAGCCACCGCCGCCGGCGCCGCTTGCCCTCAGCCATTGGCGGCCCTGCCGAAGCGGTCCGCGGCGTAGGTACCGCCGGTCAGCACGCCCTTCGCTGCCCCCGTGGCCAGCGCCCGGATCCGCTCCGGATTCAGCCCTGTTCCCTGCGCGGCCTGTTCCACCGTCTTCTTGGCGGAAGCGGCAGCCGCGTTGAAGCCCGCGTCGTCCGCACTCGTGGCCGGATCCGCGGTGTTCGGGTCGATGTAGTAGCTCGACGCCATCTGGTCGATGAGGTAGTTCACCGGCAGTGACATGCCCTTGCCGACGATGGGAAGGTCCCCAGCCACCCTGCCGCCGGTCGCGGCCCAGACCGCTTTCCCCCACATGGCGTTCTGGCTGATGGAGTCGTTGTACGCCTTGGCCTGGCCCTGCATCTCGTCCACCAACCCGGCGGTCCGGCCCGCGGTGAGATAACCGGCCACCTCACCGCCGGAGTGCGCCGCGTTGGTCACGGCCAGGTCGAACTCGGGACCGTAGGTGTCCCGGTGCAGCATCACGTCCTGGATTCGCGCCGTCGTATAGGCCTGCTGAGCCTGGGCGATGGCACCGAACGCGTCGGGGTTGCGGCCCAAGGCCCCCAACAGCTTCTCCGTATTCCCCTGGTTGAGCTTCGCCGGCTCGCCGTAGGTCGTCAGCGCGCTGTCCTCCGGATTCAGCGCCACGTGCACGTCACCCATGTAGGCCGCGGTCAGATGGCCCAAGCTGGGCGCCAGGCCCCCGAAGTCGGCTCCCTTGCGGAGCAGCTTGGGGCCGTCGTCGCTCCCGAAGCGATCGACCACCTGCTGCATCACCTGCGCCATCTCCGGCGTGTGCGGCGGCAGGGGGGTGCCCTGAGGTGCGTCGTAGGAGCGCCCTGTGGTGGCCGCCTCCAGCGCGTGGCCCAGGGCCATCACCTCGGGCGACTCCGCGTGGCCGCCGGCGAAGTAGTCGTTCCCCTTCCAGATGTCCTGGAGCGGCGAGCGGTCGCCTCCCGCGGTCAGCGCCCTGAGGTAGTCGTTGTTCTGGTTGAAGGCCTTGACCGACCCGTCGAGGTTGTACTCCGTCTTCGGATCGTGGAAGAACTGTGTCGCCGCCTCGGGATTGTGCGCGAGCGCGTCCAGCACGCCCGTCATCGGGTTGAAGCCGCCCGCCTGGGCACCCTGCACGTAGCCCAGCAGTTTCATCTGGTCCAAGTCACTGTGGAGCCACGGCGTCGACGTCCAGAAGCCGGGCATCTCACTGAGCTGCGTCACGTGTTCGGCGACCGGGTTGAGGAAGTGCGGGTCGTACTTTCCGGTCCGCAGGATGTTCGCCAGAATCTGGTAGCCGTACGGCTGGACGCTGCCGCTGGCCCGATTGTTGCCGCCCGGCAGAATCTCCACCCGAGTGGCCCCGGCCCGGCGCAGGCCCGCGTCCCACGCGTCGGACAGGTGGGGGAAGTTGTGAGTGTCGGTGGCGGTGGCCAGTGCCGTGCCGAGGTTCTTCTGGAGGTCGGCGATGGCGGTCGAGCGGTTGCCCTTGTCCGCCGAGGCGACGGCCAGCTGGCCGTAGTACTTGAGGAAGCCGTCCGGTCCGAGCCGTCCGTAGAAGGCGGTGGTGAACTGGGGGTTGTTGGCGTTGGCTTTCAGGGTCTTGTTGAGCTCGTCGAGTTGGGCGTCGGAGAGGTTCCCGGCCAGCTTGAGGAGGTCAGCCGCCTTCTCGCCCTGCTCCTCCGGGCCCCTCGACGGCTGGAACGCGGTCGTGCTCTTCCCGGTGGCGCCGCCGAGCGCCGCGGCGGCCGCGGTGTCGGCCGCCTGCGCGCGGGCCACGGCCTTCGCGATGTCCTGGCCCACCGACTGGGCCAGGGCCTTGTAGGTGGTGGCGTAGGTCGGGTCGTGCTTGTCGGAGTCGCTCGTCGGCGCGGGCCAGCTGATGTTGACGCCGTCCGCGTCCACCGTCAGGGAGTTGTCGGCGGCCCTTTTCAACGCGGCGTCCAGGTCCGCCCGGGCGGCGGCGAGTTCGGTGTGTGCGTCCCGCAGGGCCTTGCCGATCGCGCTGGCCTCCTCGAAGGCCGCGTCGAGCTCGTTGCGGGTCTTGGTGATGGTGGCGGCGGCTCGCTCGGCCGCGTCGCCCCGCCAGTTCGATCCCTGGAGTGGCGTGAGGATGTCGCCGGTGAACTCGGAGGAGAGTTTCCAGTCGCGCGTCAGCGACTCGAAGGCCGAGGCCAGGGTCTCGATGCCCTTGAACGTCTCCTGGCGCAGGTCGGAGTAGGTACTCATGTCGCCGGCCTCAGTTCGCGTTCAAATTCTGGGCGTTCACCTGGTCGGCGCGCGCGTACTGGTCGGCGTTGCTGATCAGACCGGTGGAGATGTCCGCTATCGCCTGGCTGGTCGACCGCGCCTGCGCTTCCCATATCTCGTGCGCGGCCTGGATCGCCCCCACGATCGCCCAGTTCTTGGACATGCCCTGGAGGCTGCCCTGGAGGTCCTTCCACACGTCCTTGGTGGCGTTGTCGAAGTCGGTGTGCAGGGTGCCCGCGTTGCTCCCCGCCTTGCGCAGAGCCTCCGGGCTCACCTTCATCGTCGGTCCGCCGGGGGCCGCCATGACCACCGGTGGCGGCGTCCACCCCGGGGCCGCCGTACCAGCCGCGGCGGCGGCGAGGTCCGGGAACTGATTCTTCGCCGCTTCCGTCAGGTTCCCGGAACTGTCGAAGAGCCACGGATTTATCTTGCGTTCGAAATCCAGATCAGTCACTCGTCCCCGCCCCCAAAACCGTGCAACCCCCGCCGATGGGCCGTCCATTCGTTCGACCCAATGGACAGCAGCCTATCCATTGGTCGTTGTTGCGGAAAAAATTTGAGCGAAATCTGAGCGCATAGCCGACGCCAAGCCGGAAGGGCCCGGCGGTGCCGCCGGGCCCTCCACTACCGACTGAGCGTCAGCTGGTCTGGATCGAGGTGTCGTCGATCACGAAGCTCGTCTGCAGCGAGGAGTCCTCGACGCCGTTGAACTTCACGGTGACCGTCTGGCCCGCGTAGGCCGACAGGTCGAAGGTCCGCTGCTGGTAGCCCGCCGCGGCGTCCGCGTTGGAGTAGGTCTTCAGCGTGGTGCCGTTGACCGACACGGTCAGCTTGTCGTACGCGGTGGTGCCGGTCTCCGCGGTGTCGATGTGCAGCCAGAAGCTCAGCGTCGCCTTGCAGCCCGCCGGGATGCTCACCGTCTGCGACAGCGAGTCGGTGTGCGCGGAGCCGTAGCCGTTCATCCACGCCTTCCACGAACCGCCGTGCGCGGCCTGGCCCGAGCTGTTGTCGACCACGCCGGAGCTCGCCGTCCACGGCGCCGCCGAACCGGTCTCGAAGCCCGCGTTGCCCAGCAGCTGCGCCGGCGTGCAGCCGCCGCCACCACCGGTGGTCACCGTCCAGGTGAAGCTGGCCGTCCCCGACTTGCCCGCCGAGTCCTTCACCGTCACCGTCACGTTGGACGTACCCGCCGCGGTCGGCGTACCCGTGATCGCACCCGTCGACGCGTTGATCGCCAGACCGGCCGGCAGACCCGCCGCCGAGTACGACAGCGGAGCGGTCCCGCCCGAGGCGCCGATCTGCAGGCTGACGGCGGTGCCGACCGCCGTGGACTGGTCACCGGGGCTGGTCACCGAGACGGCGCCGCTCCCGGCCGGCTTGGTGAGCAGGCAGCCGGCCACGTTGAGGTCGATGGCCCGGCTGGAGTTCAGGCAGGTGGTGAACCAGTAGGTCTCCTCGCCGTAGCTCTGGCCCTTGACGGCCTTGGTGGTGCCGTCGGCGGCCACCTCGCACGGGTTGTTGAGGGTGCACATCGCGCCGTCGTCGTTACCGGTGTTGTTGATGCCGACGATCCGCCCGCTGGCGGAGTCGATGATCGGCGAGCCGGAGGTGCCGTGCGTGGTGTTGCAGCCGGAGCTGTAGCGCAGCGAGTCGTGCCAGCTCCACTGGTCCTCGCGCAGGGTGGGCACGAACCCGTTGACAGCGCAGTTCCAGACCTGCTTCCAGTACGACGAGGGTATGTACATCGAGGCGCCGTCGGTGGGGTGCGCGTCGTTGATCGTCAGTGCGGTGGCGCCGTACTTGGAGGTGATCGAGCCGTAGGTGTCGGTGAGTTGGTAGAGCGCGACGTCGGTGCCGGTCATCGTCGCGTAGATCACCTTGTCGGCCTGGACGGTGCCGAGGCTGTTGCCGGCGCCGTCCAGGAGGGTGCCGCTGCGGCTGGCGCTGACGTTCTGGATGACCTGGCCGGCCGGGGGCATGCTGGGCAGGCAGTGCCCGTTGGTGAGCATCATGGCCCGGTCGCCGGCCACCGAGGCGGGGTACCGGACCAGCGAGGCCGAGCAGTCGTCGAGGGCGATGGTCGACGTCAGGTCGGCCGCCTGCACGGCGGGGGCAGCGGGAGCGGCGGGGGCAGTGGACGCCGAGGCGTGCGCGGGGACGGCCGCGAAGGCCAGCCCGCCCGCGACGACGGCACCCGTGCCGGCCATCGCGACAAGTCTCTTGAACATGGCTCTCCTTGTGGGGGATCGCGGGGTGTACGACTGGTCGCCGACGCCCGCGCCGCACGAAAGTGCCATGGCCACTTCAAGCGGGTCAACCGTTCTGGCCGAACTCGCCACTCCCCATGACCTGTTGTGCCACCCTGCGGCAACCCCCCGTCCCGATATGCCCGTTACGGGCGGAGCCGATGAACGCTATGGCTGGACAGCCGAGTTGTCGAGCACCCACTCGGCAGCGGGGTTGATGTTGCCGTCCTCCCCGAACAGGGAGACCGCCACTCCCCGGTCCGACGTGAAGTCGCGCGCGTCCGTGAACTTGGCGAACGCACAGCCCTGTGTGAACTGCTTGGCATCGGAGTCCCAGTCCACCCCACCGGTGAAGTAGAGGTCGTACGAACCGTCCGAGATCCCCTCGATGACGGCCTGCTGGCCCTTGGCCACGTACACCGAGGCCACCGCCGTGCCGTTCGCGGCGATCGTGAGAACCGCGTCCGCTCGGCTGTTGTTGTCGACCTTCAGCGCGCCCTTGCCGCCCTTCCCGCCCGCGCGGACCACGGTGCCGTTCGCCAGGGTCCGCGGCTGTGCCAGCGGCTTGGGCAGTTGCGGGACGGCGAAGGCGGTCCGGTAGCCGGCCGCCGTCAGCTTGGTGAGTGCCGCCGAGACTCCCGCCACTCCCTGACCCGCTCCGAACCGGGCCAGGCCGGCGCCGGCGGCACAGACCTTGTGCGTCGTGATGTCAGCTCGGACGGCCTCGGTGTCCGTGGCGAGGGTGGTCAGGGCGGTCGCCAGGTCGGCCCGCGCCGGCTCGCTGCCGGAGGGCGCGGTGGCGGCGTTCAGGTTCTGCGCGGCCCGGTTGGCGTCGGACGCCAGGCCGGCGAGCGCGGTTTGGAGGTCGTACGCGCTCTTGGCCGAGGTCGCCTTGCCGAACGCCGTTCGGACCGGCTCGAGGGCCTGGTCGAGGGCCGTACCGAACGGCGTCACGGTGGCCCTCGGCGTCGCACCCGGTGCCGCACCACCCCCGCCCCCGCCCCCGCCCGAACACGCCGCAAGCAGCAGCGCCGCGCCGACGGCCAGAACGGACCTGCCCATGGACCCCGAGAACTTCACAACCCACCCCGATGAAACCGTGCGCACACGCCGTGCACATGCGGGCGACATAGTGCCGACCACGAACCACCCCGGTCAACAGCTTTCGAACGATCACCCGAAGGGCCCGCCCCGGGCCGCCCGTCAGGGTCAACTACGATCGGGCACGTGCTCAGCCTCACCGGACTCCCCCTCCAGATCATCACCTCGGTCATCGCGATCGCGGTCTTCGTCGTCACCATGTGGCTCTGGCCGCGGTTCGGCGGGAGGGGCTGGAAGTCCTGGCTGGGCCGGATCGGCGCGTTCCTGGCCACCCAGGTGTCGGTGCTGGTCGCGATGGGCCTGATCGCCAACAGCTACTTCGGCTTCTACAGCTCCTGGACCGACCTGCTCGGCACCAGCGGCGGGCTCGGCACGGTGGTCGACCACACGCCCAACGCCTCCGGCGTGTCCGTCACCGGCGAGCAGAAGTTCTACTCCTCCCAGGGCTCGGACCCGGAGCGCTCGGGGCTGATCCAGAAGGTCGACGTCAAAGGGGCCGGCAGCGGTCTGAGCACCGAGGCGTACGTCTACCTGCCGCCGCAGTACTTCCAGCCGGACTACACCAGGCAGCGCTTCCCGATGGCCCTGGTGCTCACCGGCTACCCGGGCACCCCGGAGAAGCTGATCTCGCTGATGAAGTACCCGGCGTCGACGCTCGACGCGATCGAGCAGAAGAAGCTGCCGCCGACCGTCCTGGTGATGGCCCGTCCCACCCTCGTCGGCAACCGGGACACCGAGTGCGTCGACGTGCCGAACGGCCCCCAGGTGGAGACCTTCTTCACCAGCGACCTGCCCAAGGCCCTCGCCACCACCTACCGGATCGGCACCGATCCGGCCAACCGGGCCGTGATCGGCAACTCCACCGGCGGCTACTGCGCGCTCAAGTTCGCACTGCGCAAGCCCGACTCCTACCCTGCGGCGATCGCCCTCTCCGGCTACTACAGCGCGGCCCGCGACGAGACCACCGGCGACCTGTTCGGCGGCAGCGACAAGCTCAAGCAGGAGAACGACCTGCTGTGGCGGCTGAAGAACCAGCCGCCCGCCCCGGTCTCGCTGCTGCTGACCACCGCCAACGACGAGAACAACTACGACGAGACGAAGGCCATGGTCGGGGCCTTCAAGTCCCCCACCAAGATGTCCACCATCACGCTGGACACGGCCGGCCACAACTTCCACACCTGGACCCGGGAGATCCCCCCGGCGCTGGAGTGGCTGGGCAAGCACCTCACCATGCCCGCCGCCGCATAGGACGGCAGTCCGGCAGGCGGGCAGATCACACTCGCCTCACAGCCCCGTCTCACGGTTCTCTCAGCCACGCCACGCACCGTATGGCGCATGACCACGAGCAGCTACTCCCGTCCGGCCGGCGACCCGTGGCCCGAGGCCGCGAACCACCCGCCGCCGGAGGTGCCGCAGCCGGCCCCCGCCCGGCCGGATCCGGCGCCGCTCTTCCCCGAGCAGCCGCTGCCGCCAGTCGGCCCCAAGGGCCCCGCCTCCTGGCCCGGCCGACTGCGCAGCCTCCCCGCCCGCACCTGGCGCGGGCGGGCGGACGACCCGCGCTGGGTGCGCCCGGCCCTGCTGGCGCTGCTGGCCGCGACGGCCGTCCTCTACCTGTGGGGTCTGAGCGCGTCCGGCTGGGCCAACGCCTTCTACTCGGCCGCCGTGCAGGCCGGCACCCAGAGCTGGAAGGCCTTCTTCTTCGGCTCCTCCGACGCCGGGAACTTCATCACCGTCGACAAGCCCCCGGCCTCGCTGTGGCCGATGGCGCTCTCGGCACGGGTCTTCGGCCTCTCCTCCTGGTCGGTGCTGGCTCCGCAGGCGCTGATGGGCGCGGCCACCGTCGGCGTGCTGTACGCGACGGTGCGCCGCCGTTTCTCCGCGCTCGGCGGCCTGTTGGCGGGCGCGGCGCTGGCGCTCACCCCGGTGGCGGCGCTGATGTTCCGCTTCAACAACCCGGACGCGCTGCTGGTGCTGCTGCTGACGCTGGCCGCGTACGGGATGGTGCGCGCGGTCGAGTCGGCGAACACCCGGTGGCTGCTGTTCACCGGGGCGATGTTCGGCTTCGCCTTCCTCACCAAGACCCTGGCGGCCTTCCTGGTCCTGCCCGCCTTCGCGGTGGTCTACCTGGTGGTGGCACCCACGGGCTTCTGGCGGCGGGTGCGGCAGACCCTGCTCGCGGGCGTGGCGCTGGTGGTCTCGGGCGGCTGGTGGGTCGCGGTCGTCGAGCTGCTGCCCGCCTCGGCCCGCCCGTACGTCGGCGGCTCGCAGGACAACAGCTTCCTCTCGCTCACCTTCGGCTACAACGGCCTGGGCCGGGTGGACGGCAACGAGCGCGGCAGTGTGGGCGGCGGCGGTCGGCTCCCGGCCGGGCTCGACCTGCCGGGCGGCGCGATGCGCGGCGGCACCGGGCGCGGGTGGGGCCAGACCGGCCTGACCCGGATGTTCGGCACCGACATCGGCGGGCAGATCGCCTGGCTGCTGCCGGCCGCGCTGATCCTGCTGCTGGTCGGCCTCTGGGCGACCCGCCGCTACGCCCGGCCCGACACCGCCCGCGCGGCGTTCCTGGTCTGGGGCGGCTGGCTGGTCTCCACGGCGCTGGTCTTCAGCTTCATGTCCGGGATCTTCCACCAGTACTACACGGTGGCACTGGCCCCGGCGGTCGCGGCGCTGGTCGGCATGGGCGTGGACGGGCTGTGGCGGGCGCGGCACCGGCTGCCCTGGGCGCTGGTGCTGGCCGGCACGCTCGCGGTGACGGCGGGGTGGGCGTTCGTCCTGCTCGGCCGTAGCTCGGACTTCCTGCCGTGGCTGCGCTGGGCGGTGCTGGTCGGCGGGCTGGCGGCGGCGGCCGCGCTGGTCGGCGGGCAGGTCGCCGGGCGCTCCTCGGGCCGGGCCGGGGCGCGGATCGCCTCGGTGGCGGGTCTGGTGGGCCTGGCGGCGGCGCTCGGCGGTCCGGCGGCGTACGCGGTGGACACCGTCGGAACGGCGCACACCGGCTCGATCGTGACCGCCGGACCGGCCGTGCAGGGCGCGTTCGGGCCGGGCGGCGGCGGGCGCAAGGGCGCGAGGGGCTTCCCGGGCGGCACGGGCGGCAGGGGCGGCGGCAACGGCAACGGCCGCTGGTTCGGGCAGGGCGGCCAGGGCGGCTTCCCCGGCAGCCAGGGTGGTCAAGGCGGCCAGGGCGGCCAGGGCGGTCGGCAGGGCTTCGCCGGCGGGGCCCCCGGCTTCCCGGGCGGCTCGGGCTCGGACCGCGCGAACGGACGCCAGGAGCGCGGCAGCGGCACCGACGGCAGCACCAACGCCCCCAGCACGACGGATCCGGAGGGCACGGCCCCCGGTGGTACCGGTGGCCCCGGTGGTGGAGGCATGGGCGGCCTCCTCGGCGGCACCAAGGTGAGCGACGAGGCGGCCGCCCTGCTCAGGGAGAACGCCGGCCACTACACCTGGGCGGCCGCCACCGTCGGCTCGCAGAACGCCGCCAGCTACCAACTCGCCACCGGCGAACCGGTGATGGCCCTCGGCGGCTTCAACGGCACCGACCCCTCGCTGAGCCTGGCGGGCTTCCAGAAGTACGTCCAGGAGGGCAAGGTCCACTGGTTCGTCGCCGGCGGTTCCCGAGGCGGCTTCGGCGGCGGGGGCGCGGGCGCGGGCGGCGTCGAGGGTGCCGACGGCAGGCAGGAGTCGGAGAACACCCAGATCGAGTCCTGGGTGACCAGCCACTTCACCGCGAGAACGGTCGGCTCGGCCACCTTCTACGACCTGACGGCTCCGGTCTCCCCGGCGTCCTGACCGCAACCCCGGTGGGGGCGTGCCGCGTTCGCGCGGCACGCCCCCACGGCCGTACCCCCACCGCCCGGCCTCAGTCGGACGGCCTCAGTCGGACGGGCAGTACGTCCCCGCCGCAGGCAGCCTGCCCTCCACCAGGTAGGCGGCCACCGCGTCGCGGACGCAGCCGCTCTTGTCGTAGGCGGTGTGCCCGTCGCCCTCCCGGGTGAGCAGCACGCCGTGCTCCAGCCCGGCCGCCAGCCGCTGCGCCCACGGGTGCGGGGTGACCGGGTCGCCGGTGGAGCCGATCACCAGGATCGGGGCGCTGCCGGGCGCCCGGACGGGGTGCGGGTGTTCGGGCGAACGGTACGGCCAGCTGCGGCAGTCCGGGTCGAGCAGGGTGGTCAGCGGGGCGTGCCGGCTGGTCAGCGGGGCCTGGGCGGCGAGGTCGGCGAGGGCTGTGCGCAGGTCCGCGTCGGTGGGCGTCTGCGCGGCGTCGGCGCAGGAGATGGCGGCGTAGGCGTCGGCCGGGGTCGCGTAACTGCCGTCCTCGCGGCGGCCGTCGGCGCCGTCGGCGAGCGCGAGCAGGTCGTGGGCGTCGCCCCGGGTGACGGCGGATCCGAGGGCGTCGCGCAGCCGGGGCCAGGAGCGGTGGCCGTCGTCGAGCACGTCGAGGGCGGCGGCCCAGCCGAGGGCGGCGGTGAGGGTCCGGCCGTCGGCGGTGCGCAGCGGGTGGTCGCGCAGCCCGTCGAGGAGGTCGGCGAGGCGGCGCGGGGCGGCGGCCGGGTCGGTGCCGAGCGGGCAGTCGTCCCGCTGGTCGGTGGCGCAGGCGGCGGCGAAGGCCCGGAATCCGGCTTCGGTGGCGGCGGCCTGTTCGATGCCGAGCCGCATCGGGTCGACGCCGTGTTCGACGGCGCCGTCGAGGACCAGCCGGCCGGTGCGGTCGGGGAACTCCTCGGCGTAGAGCGCGCCGAGGTGGGTGCCGTAGGAGGAGCCGAGGAAGTCGAGTCTGCGTTCGCCGAGGGCGCCGCGCAGGACGTCGAGGTCGCGGGCGGTGTCGCGGGTGCCGAGGTGCGGGAGCAGGTCGGCGTGGTGTGCCCGGCAGGCGTCGGCGAGGGTCCGGCCGTGGTCGTAGGCGGGGTCGTCGGTGCTGTTCCACTGGTCGCGGGCGGGGTCGTCCAGGCAGTGGACGGGGGTGGTGTCGCCGGCGCCGCGCGGGTCGAAGCCGACCAGGTCGTAGTGGTCGCGCAGCGGTCCCTGGTAGTTCTTCCAGCCCCAACGGACCATGCTGACGCCGGAGTTGCCGGGGCCGCCGGGGTTGAGCAGGAGGGCGCCGATGCGCCGGTGCGGGTCGGCGGCGGGCACCCGGGCGAGGGCGACGCCGACGGTGGGGCCGCCGGGGTCGGCGTAGTCCAGCGGGACCTGGAGGGTGGCGCACCGGACGGCGGTGCCGTCCGGGCCGGTGCCGCCCTCGTCGGGGCAGGCGTGCCAGTCGATCCGCTGGTCGTAGAGCGCGCGCAGGGCCGGGGCGGCGGTGGCGGCGACCCGTTCGTCTAGCGGGGGGCGGCTGCCCGGTCGGCTGCCGCCCGGCGCCGTGCAGCCGCTCAGTCCGGCGAAGGCGAGAGCCAGGGCGAGGGCTGCGGCGAGCGCGGGCGGGACGGGCAGGGCGGGCAAGGCGTGCCGGGGGGACCGGCGGGACCGGGGAAACCGGGGGATCATCGGGGCCACCGCCCACGAATACCATCCGGCCCCGGCCCGGGGCACATCGCGCCCGCCCTTGCGCCGCCTGGACGTAACGTTTCGTCAGCCGCCGATGGCGGACATCGGGCGGTCGGGCCGGACGAACTCCGCGCTGCCGATGGCGTGTCCGGGCCCCTTGCCCGCCACGGACGCCCGCCAGGCCGCCTCGACCGCCGCGTCGTCCGCCCCGCCGCGCAGCAGCGCCCGCAGGTCCGACTCCTCCGTCGCGAACAGGCAGTTGCGCAGCTGCCCGTCGGCCGTGAGCCGGACCCGGTCGCAGCCCCCGCAGAACGGCCGCGTCACGGAGGCGATCACCCCGACCACCGCGTCCGTCCCGGCGATCCGCCACTCCTCGGCGGGCGCGCTGCCGTGCCGCCCGGCCGGCACCAGGTCGAACCGCTCCCCCAGCGCGGCCAGGATCTCCTGCGCCGTCACCATCGCCGCCCGGTCCCACGCACCCTGCGCGTCCAGCGGCATGGACTCGATGAACCGCATCCGGTACCCGTGCTCCACCGCGAACTCGGTCAGCGGGACGATCTCGTCCTCGTTCGTCCCCCGCACCGGCACCGCGTTCACCTTCACCGGCCCCAGCCCGGCCGCCTTCACCGCCGCCAGCCCGGCCAGCACGTCGGCCAGCCGGTCCCGCCGGGTGATCGCCGCGAAGCGTTCGGGCCGCAGCGTGTCCAGGCTGACGTTCACCCGCCCCAGCCCGGCCTCGCGCAGCCCGACGGCCGTACGCGCCAGGCCGATCCCGTTGGTGGTCAGCGACAGGTCGACCCCGAGCGCGGCCAGCCGTGCGACCAGCCCCGCCAGCCCCCGCCGCAGCAGCGGCTCGCCGCCCGTCAGCCGTACCGACGCGACCCCCAGCCGCTCGACGGCGATCCGCACCAGCCGCACCACCTCGTCGTCGCTCAGCACCCCGTCCCGGGGCAGCCAGTCCAGCCCCTCCGCCGGCATGCAGTACGTGCAGCGCAGGTTGCAGCGGTCGGTCAGCGAGACCCGCAGATCGGTGTGGACCCGGCCGAAGCGGTCCACCAGCGGGCGCGGTGCGGTGTTCATCGCCCCAGTACAGGCGGCGGCCGCCCGCAGGGCCAGCGGCCGAACCGCCGGGGAACGTCCGCCGCCTGCGGCTTCCGCCTGTGCGTTCACACAATGCGCGACCCGGCCCGGTACCGGCAGGCTGGGCCCATGCAGAGTCCCCCGATCGCGCCGACACCCGGCGGGCCGAGCCCGGTCGCCGCCCTGGTCCTCGCCGCCGGGGGCGGGCGGCGCCTCGGCGGGCGGCCCAAGGCCCTGATCCGGTACGGGGGCCGGCCGCTGGTGGAGCACGCGGCGGCGGTGGTCCGGGCCGGCGGCTGCGCGGACGTCACGGTGGTGCTGGGCGCGGCGGGCGAGCGGGTGCGGGCCACGGCGCACCTGCCGGGCTGCCGCCTGGTGGACAACCCGGACTGGGCCGGCGGCATGGGCTCCTCGCTGCGGGCCGGCCTGGCCGCCCTGCCACCGGGCGCCTCGGCCGTGCTGGTGATGCTGGTGGACACCCCGGGCGTCACCCCGGCCGCGGTGGCCCGGCTGCTGGCCGCGCACCGGGCGGGTGCGGAGCTGGCCGCGGCGGCCTACGGCGGGCGGCGCGGCCACCCGGTGCTGATCGGCGCCCGGCACCTCGCCGAGGCGGCGGCGGGCGCCTCGGGGGACGCCGGCGCCCGCGCCCTGCTGGCGGCGCACGCGGCGGAGGTCGTCCTGGTCGAGTGCGCCGACGTCGCCGTCCCGGACGACCTCGACACCCCCGCCGACCTGGCCCGCTGGTGCGCCGGCCGGCCCTCCTCCCCGGGAGGGAGGGCACCCTCACCCCGGACGGGCGGGGGCCCCTGATCCGTCCCTGAGGATTGCCCCATTCCGCGGCCAGCGCCGGACATTTCGGGGAGCATGGGAATCGTCCCATTCCACCCGACACCGACGGACGGAGCCCGCGATGGCCGGACTGCCCGACGACTTCACCGGACACGACCCCACGCGGCCGGGGGCAGGCGGTGGCGCCCGGGCGATCCGCTGCCCCGCCTGCCGCCGCGAGCACCTGTACGAACCGCCCTCGCTGCCCTGTCCCTGCGGCGCCTCGCTCAAGGTGCCGCTGCTGCGCGGCGGGGTGCCGGTGCAGGTGCGCTTCCGCTCCTGGGAGGACTCCTGGCTGAGCATGCGCTGCCCGCACTGCGGCCGTTCCGACCAGTGGCCGCAGCCCGAGTTCACCTGCAACTGCGGCGCCACCGTCCGGCTGCCGGTGGACCGCGCCACCCGGCTGGGCAGCGGTACGGCCGGCCCGCTCGCCACTCCCGGCCCGCAGGCCTCCCGCCCCTCGCCGGCCCACCCGATGGGCGCGCCGGTGCCCGCGCCGCCCGCGCCGCCGGGCGCCTCGCCGGGCCGCTCCCGCCCGTTCCGCCACCGCACCCCGTTCCGCCCGCACCCGGTGCGCACCTCGCAGGACGCGGTGTTCACGGCCGCCCGCTACCTGGAGTGGCTCGGCTTCGACGACCTGGAGCTGACGGAGGCCCAGGAACGCGACGGAGTGACCCTGTTGGGCGGCCGGATGGTCGCCCAGGTGGACACCTGGACCGAGCCGGCCGATGTGAAGTCGGTCGAGTGCCTGTGGCTGCAGACCCTGCACGCCGAGGAGATGGCCGCCGCGATGTTCACCCTCGCGGGCTATTCGCACCAGGCCACCGTGCGCGGCGAGCAGCTGCTGGTCGCCCTGTTCAGCCTGGATCTGGCGGGCGTGCCGCAGCCCGCGAACGGCGCCGCGGAAGCCCTGATGGAGACCGGCTGGACCTCCTGACCGCCGGACGCCCCTCTAGATCATTTCCGCCCCGAACGCAACAACCTCCGCTCGTGATCTGGTGCACAAGCTCGCCCCCGTGTTGAATTGCCGCCACAGCGCGGGCCTTTCGCCCTGCCGTCGCCATGCGCACGGTGCGTGGCGGCAGGGCCCCGGGGGGCAGGTCCGTGCCCTGCTGGATGGCGCACACAAGGAGGTGGCGTTGTCAGAGCACGGATGGGGCCCGAGCGGCCCCGACGGGCGGGGGCGGGTGGCAGCGGAGGAGCCGGGCGACACCGTGTGGCGGCTGAGGTCCCGGGCGTGCTGGCAGGAGGCGGCCGAACTGTTGCGCCCGACCGCCGAGCACGACCCGAGTGCGGCCCTCGGGCGGGCCGAACTCCTCATCGAGCAGTGCCTGTTCACCGCCGCGCACTGGACCCAGGCGGAGCAGGCCCTGCGCCTGGCGGAGGCCCTGGCGGCCGGCACCGAGCAGCGCGCCGGCGCCGCCTGCGCCCGCGGCTTCCTCGCGTACGTGGCGAGCGTGCTCGGCCCGCGGGACCGGCTGGACGAGGCCCAGGCCGCGCTCGGCCGCACGTCGGCCCTGCTGCCGCCGGACGCGCCGGGCCGCCCGCTGCTGGACTTCCGGCGCGGACTGGTCGCCGAGAACCTGCTGCGCGACCGCGGCGCCGCCTGGATCGCCTACCGGCGGGCGCACGAGGGCGCCGGCGAGCGCGGCGACGAGCTGCTGCGCTCGTACACGTGGCGCCACCTGGCCGCGCTGGCGCTGTCCCGGGGGGACCTCGGGCACGCGCGGGAGGGTTTCGACGCCTCGCTGCGGCTGCGCGAGCACCTCGGCTTCACGGTGGGGGTGGCGCCGGCGCTCGCGGCACTGGCGGAGGTGTCCGAACCGGCCGAGGCCGTACGGCTGCGCGCCGAGGCGGCCCGGCTGGTGCACGCCCTGGGCGGGGTGCCGGTCTGGCTCGCGCGCCAGCTGGGCGCCGCCCGCGCGCCGGGGCCTCCCCCGGACGGACGCATCACCGGCGAGACCCTGGGGACGATCAGCTAAGGCGAGCCCAACCTGGCTGGGGCGAGCAACGCCCCGGCCGGGTCGGCTTGCCGTTCCCCGGGCACCGCCACGCCCTGGTCCGGCCGCGCCCGCCGCGCCACCACCACCGGCGGTCTCGGCCGGGCGGTCACGGGCGGCCCCGGTCGACCCGAGGGGCCGCTCATGACCGCGAGCAGCCCCGGCGCGCCCGCGCACGCGCCCGGCAGGCCCAGCGCGGGCGGCGGACCCGCTCCCGCCCCGGCCCCTTTCGCTCCGGGCGCTGGATTCGTACCCCCGGCGCCCGGCCGCGGCGGCGCTTCGAATGCCCCCGGGGCCGACGGCGACGCTTCGGGCACGGAGCGGGCCCGGGCCCGTTGCTGCCTCGTGTACACCGTGAAGCCGCATGACATGTGCGGCGGCTGCCCCCGCGTCATGCGGCGTTGACGAAAACCCGTGCGATCACAGATCCGGAAAGCCCGGAATTTCAGGAACAATCCACAGTTTATTTATCTGACAATCAGTTTGTCGCTGAGTCAGAAATCCCTCTCCCCAGCGCATTGACGACGAATCGGCCATTCCCCGGGCGAGCATCCGCCATGATGGTCCCCGCCATCACGACGCAGGAAAGCGACGCAGGAAAGCGAGGCTGATTCCGGCGATGAAATTGTCCGACATACCGCTCGGGTGGGCCGTCACCGCAGTGGCGGGGCTGCTGGTCAGCGCACTCCTGATTGCCCTGCTCCGCAACCGGGGATCCGCCCCCGCCGCCGGACCGGATTCCTGGGAGCGCTCCGAGGAACGGCGCCGCCGCAAGGAATCCCTGTACGGCGGCGCCTCGTACACGCTGCTGTTCTGCTGCGCCGGTGTCGCCGCCGCCCTGTCCTTCCACGGACTCGTCGGCTTCGGCGTGCAGAACCTGGGCCTGTCCGGCGGCTGGGAGTACCTCGTCCCGTTCGGCCTGGACGGCGCCGCCATGTTCTGCTCGGTGCTCGCCGTCCGCGAGGCCAGCCACGGCGACGCGGCGCTCGGCTCCCGGCTGCTGGTCTGGCTCTTCGCCAGCGCCTCGGCCTGGTTCAACTGGGTGCACGCCCCGCGCGGCTTCGGCCACGCCGGCGCCCCGCAGTTCTTCTCCGGCATGTCCCTCTCGGCGGCGATCCTGTTCGATCGGGCGCTCAAGCAGACCCGACGGGCAGCGCTGCGCGAGCAGGGCCTGGTGCCCCGCCCGCTGCCGCAGATCCGCATCGTCCGCTGGCTGCGCGCCCCGCGCGAGACCTACGCGGCCTGGTCGCTGATGCTCCTGGAGGGCGTGCGCAGCCTGGACGAGGCGGTCGACGAGGTCCGCGACGACAAGCGGGAGCGCGCCATGGAGAAGGAACGCCGCAGGCTGGCCGGGCGCCGCGAACGGGCCGAGATCCGGGCGATCAACCGCTCCCACAGCACCTGGCGCCGGGGCGGCACCGCCCGGCAGCTGGAGTCCGGCTCGGAGTCCGCCATAGCCGACGGGCCCGGGGCCGAAGGGGCCGCCGCGACCGAGCTGCCCGGGGTGGAACAGGCCCCGGCGCCGCGCGAGGTCGGGCCCGCCGAGGGCAAGGTCGTCCAGCCCGGCCTGCCGGCCCGCCCGGAACGGCGCACCATCGACCTGACCGTGGAGGAGGACACCGTCACCCTGCCCCGGCTGGACTCCCTGGAGCGCAAACTGAAGGACTTGGAGCAGCAGTTCGGCTAGCGGCTGGTTCGGCTAGCGGCTGGTTCGGCCGGCGGGCGGTTCGGCGGCGGGCTCCGGAGGTCGTCCTCGCCGGGCTCGCTGCCGAGCCTTTCCCTGGCCCGGTCGCAGTCCCAGTCGGGGGCCCGGTGCCAGGCCCAGCCCCCGGCTCAGTCCCGGATGGCGGGCCTGAGGACGAGCGCCGCGTCCGGCCCGAGGAGTCGGCCCGCGCTCGGTGGGAGCGGCACGGTGACCGCGTCCAGGTCCGGGTCGAGCGGGCTGCTGGCGGCGGGATCCCGGTCGGCGATCGCGACCGGGAGTTGGGAGTTCCAGACGGCCCAGATCCGCAGCTCTCCCTTGGGGTCGTCGCTCTCGTGCCCCACGTCGACGATCAGCGTGTCGTCCCAGTCCGCCGTCTGGGCGAGGTGGTCGCGCCAGAACAGCAGTCCGTGCTCCTCGGTCAGCCGGGACACCCTCAGGTGCAGCGCGTACCGGGACGGCGGTGAGACCGGCGCGTTCGTGCCGTCGGCGGGCATGGTCAGCGGATCGAGGAGGAAGACGGTGGTGAGCGGGACGGGGGCGCCGTCGGGGCCGGGTTCCAGCGTGACGGGGCAGTAGTGCGCCGCGAGTTGCTGGTGCAGCACGACGGGCAGTCCGCGGACCGACAGCTCGAGTTCGGCCTGCCAGAAGGACCTGCGGCCGTCGACGTCGGCCGGGCTCGGCTCCAGGCCCGCGAGGTCGATCGCCACCCGCTTGCGGCCGAACAGGAAGCGGCGCAGATTCTGGTACCCCTCCTCCGAGTTGACCAGACCGTAGCGGCCGGAGTGCGAGCGGTGAACGTACGCGCGGTGCGCGCCTTCGACGCAGGCGTTCCGGATCGCCACCAGGCCGTCACTCTGCGGGCCGACCACCTTCCGGGCCGCGCCGTAGTCGCCCGGATCGGTCCCGATGACGCAGAAGATCCGGTCGGGATCGAAGACCTCGGGCGGGATCCGGTCGGGCTGCCAGCCCTCCGGGGCTTCGGTGCCGTACGCGACGCCCGGGACCAGGTAGCCGTACATCTTCTCGGGCGAGAAGATGTCGGAGCCCACCGGACCGAGGTCCTCCATGAACTCGTCGAGCAGGCCACCGCCGACGGCGAAGGTGATCCCGCCGTGCGGCGTGCCGTAGGTGAACAGCCGGTCGACCAGGTCCTTTCCGGGGATGGTGGGCCGGAAGTCCCCGAAGCTGTCGTACGACCACTTCTGGAGCATGCTGCGGCAGACCAGGCCGCCCATCGAGTGGGCGATCAGGTCGACCTTGTCCGAGCCCGTCTTCTCGCGGACGAGCCGGACGAGTTCGTACAGGTCCCTGGCCGCCGCTTCGGTGTCGAAGTCGGCGGCCCGTTTGGAGAAGGTGTCGGCGGAGGCGTCGTAGAAGCGGTGGATCCAGACGGTCGCCGGATCCACCGACGCCGGCTCGCAGGACCGCAGGTAGGCCTTGGGATCCCCGGCCACCAGCGGGTGGTAGCCCTCCTCGGCGAAGAGCCGGAGCAGCGGGCTCTCGAACTGGTAGTACTGGGCGTTGCCGTCGCCGCCGACCCGGATGTGGGTCGAACCGTCGTTGAACCCGTAGAAGGGGTCGTCGACCTGCTTGTCGATGCCGGCGGTGCCGCCGGCGAAACCGCGGACGTAGATCAGCGGGAGGCGGGCGACACCGTCGGCGGCGTAGCGGGGCGCGGTCGACGGCCCGTGCGGGGGCGGCAGGGGGAGCGTGGGGGACTCGGCGGTTGCGCCGTCCCCGTGGTGGTGGAAGACCGACACCATGGCGTGATCCTCGTCGGCACTGGTCCGTGATCGCCCGCCTCGGGCCGGCGGGCCCGAGCCACACACCGTCGTCGGCTGCCGGGACGCGCCGGGGCGCGTGACCTGTCTTCAGGTTCGCAGACGCGAGCGCGTTCCGTCCAGGGCCGCCCCTTCGGGCCTCGGCTAGGCCGCGGCCGTGCCGCTGAGCTCGAACCACATCCGCTTGCCGGATCCCCGCGGTTCCACGCCCCAGGCGTCCGCCAGCGCCTCGACCAGCATCAGGCCGCGCCCGGAGGAGGCCTGTTCGCCCGGTGTCCGACGGGTCGGCCACAGGTCCGACTCGTCCTCCACCTCGACCCGCAGCCGGGCCCGCCCGCCGTCCGCCTCCGCCTCCCGGTAGAGGCGCGCGGTGAACATGGCGTCACGGTCCGTGTGCCGGATGGCGTTGGTGACCAGTTCGGAGGAGAGCAGTTCGGCGGTGTCGATGAACTCGGCGACGCCCCAGCGGCGCAGCGCGTCGCGGAGTTCGGCCCGGACCTCGGCGACCCGCGCGAGGTCGGCCTGGCCGATCCGGCGGCGCAGCTGCTGGGCGGCGAGGCCGCCCGCCGGGCCGTCCCAGCGCAGGAGCAGCAGCGCTATGTCGTCCTCGCGCCCACTGGAGTCGGCGGCCTGGGAGGCGATCCGGTCGGCCAGTTCCTCCAGCGGGTCGTGGGCGGCCTCCGCGGCGGGCGGCAGCGGGCCGGCGAGCACCCGGGCGAGCCGGGAGATGCCCTCGTCCAGGTCCATGCCGCGCGCCTCGACCAGGCCGTCGGTACAGAGCAGCACGGTCTCGCCCGGGTCCAGGCTGAAGCGGGTGACCCGGTACTCCTGGTCCGGGTCGATGCCCAGCGGCAGCCCGCCGGCCACCGGCACCACGGCGGCGGTGCCGTCGGCGCGGCGCACCATCGGGTCGAGGTGGCCGGCCCGGACGGCGTAGACCACGCCGTAGTCCACGTTGACCTCGGCGTAGGTGCAGGTCGCGAAGTGGTCGGTGTCCAGGTCGGCGAGGAAGCGGGAGGCGCGGGCCATCACGGCGGCCGGCGGGTGGCCCTCGGCCGCGTAGGCGCGCAGGGCGATCCGCAGCTGGCCCATGATCCCCGCGGCGTGCACGTCGTGCCCCTGGACGTCGCCGATCACCAGGCCGACGTGCCCGCCGGGAAGCGGCACCACGTCGTACCAGTCGCCGCCGATCTGCAGACCGGAGCCCGCCGCGAGGTAGCGCACGGCGGTGCTCACGCCCGGCACGGACGGGACGGTGCGCGGCAGCATCACCCGCTGCAGGCCGGCCGCCAGTTCGTGTTCGGCGTCGTGCAGCCGGGCCCGGGCCAGCGACTGGGCGACCAGGCCGCCCAGGGTGGACAGCAGGGTGCGCTCGTCCGCGTCCAGTTCGCGCTCGTCGTCGAAGCTGACCACGCAGACGCCGATCGCCCGGCCGCTGGCCACCAGCGGCAGGTACGCCCAGGAACCGCGGCCGGTGCGGCTGGTCGGCTCCCACACGTCGGGGTAGCCGTCGCGGAACTCCTCGCGGGTCGAGACGAACACCGGCGTGCGGTGCCGCAGCGCCTCGGAGGCGGGGTGGCCGGCGGGCAGCCAGGTGCGGTCCCAGACCGCCAGTGCCTCCGGGTGGTAGCCGAAGGCACCGAGGATCTGCGCCCGGCCGGCCTCGAAGGAGGCCAGCACGAGGCCGTCCGGCGGCAGGCCGGGCAGCGGCAGTTCGGTGAACACCCGGGCCACGTCACGGACGGTGACGGCTTCGGAGAGGGCGCGCGCAGCCTCCTTGATGAACCGGGAGCGGTCCTCGCGCAGCAGGGCCAGCCGGTCGGCGCGGTCGCGCTTGTGCAGCTCGACGGTGGCGTCCCAGACGAAGCCCACCATCCGGGAGGCGCGGCCGAAGGCATCGGCGAGCACCCGGCCGCGGAAGCGCACCGCGCGCATGGTGCCGTCCGGCCCGACCGTGCGGTAGTAGGCGCCGCACTGGCCGAGCTCGGACACCGCGCGCTCGACCCGGCGGCGCACCACCGGGGCGTCCTCGGGGTGCAGCAGGGCGAGGAAGGAGTCGGCGGTGCGGTCGAAGCGGCCCAGTTCCACGGCGTCCAGGCCGATGATCGCGCAGGCCCGCTGGTCGCCCTCCAGGACGTCGCGGCGGATGTCCCAGTCGAAGGAGCCGATGCCGTTGGCGGCCATCGCCGGCTCCAGCCAGTCCGGCATGGTGTCGGCCGAGGCGGACGGCAGTCCGCCGGAGAGCACGGGCGCCACCCGGGCGGCGGCGAGACTCGGCGACGGGCGCAGCGAGGAGGTCCGCCGGGAGGACTGGGCGGGCGGCCGGGCCCGGCTCGTCCCGGAACCGGGGGCGCCTGCGGGGGCTCCTGCGGCAGGGCCGGCGACAGGACCGGCGGCGGGACCGGCCGGGCGCCGCGGCTCCAGGGCGGCGGTCGGCTGCCCGGCCTCCCGGCTCCGCCCGGCCTGCTCGGCCTGCTCGGCCTGGTGGACCTGCTCGGCCACGCGCGGCGCCGTGACGCGCGGCTCGACGGTGGACGCGCCGGCAGGAAGCGCCGGCCCCGGCGACTCGGGCTCAGTGGGCATGCTGCTCCTGCCGCTGCCGTGGCGGACCGCGCCGACCGTCCGGACGGGCCGCGTGGCGGTGTGATGGGTCGTGCTGGATAGGACGGTGCCGACGGACGGTGGCCAGTCGAGGTTCGGTCTCCCCGCTGTTTCCCGCACGCGGACACACATTCCCACCATCCTGGCCAATGTTCCGCCGAGCGGCAATGCCACCGGGCCGGAAATCTTCCGTCCCGCCTTCCGTTCAGGGCTTCCTTCGACGGCGAATCAATCGAGTGCGAACAATGTTTCGGTGGTGGCAACCCGGCTCGGGGCCGGGCCGCGGCGGGAGGGCGGTGGGCTGGCCGCGGGCCGGGCGGCGGGCTCAGCGCAGGGCGAGCTCGAACCAGGTGACCTTGCCGTCGCCTCTCAACTGCACGCCCCAGGAGTCCGCGAGCGCCTCCACCAGCAGCAGGCCGCGCCCCGAGGTCGCGTACTCGGCCTCCGGGTCTCGTCGGCGCCCGGGCAGCCTGCTCGTGCCGTCCTGCACCTCGATCCGCAGCCGGTGGTCCGAGCCGAGCACCGCGTCGAAGACGGCTCCCTTGGTGGTGTGCAGCAGCGCGTTGGTGACCAGCTCGGAGGAGAGCAGCTCGGCGGTGTCGGACAGCTCCGGGACGCCCCAGCGGCTGAGCGCCGACCGCAGCCGCTGCCGGACCGCGCCGACCCCGACCAGATCGGCCGGGTCGACCGTCAGGTGCAGCCGCCGGTGCAGTGCACAGCCGGGGGCCGACGCGCCCGGCACGGCCCGGCCGGCCATCCCGGCGGCCCCAGCCGTCCCCGCGGTCCCGGTCGCGCCGGTCGTCCCTGTCGCGCCGGAGCTCCCGGTGCCGCCGGCCGGGCCCTGGACCGGACCGGACCGGTAGGCGTTGCCCGAACTCGTCCGCTGCCGCGGGAATCGCGGCTGACCGTCCATCACCATGTGCCCCCGCCCTGGAATCCGGGCCCCCGCCTCCGGATCCCCCGCCGGCCGGGTGGCCCCCTCGATCTGACCACCATCCTCATGCCCAGTTGACGGCGTTTGCAACAGTGTGCGTCCGATCACGTGGGGTGAAAGGGGCACGGGGAGGTTCGCGTGATCCAACTGCCCGCGCCGGACAGGTTTGCGAAGCACAGAGGACGTTTTCGAAGCCGCCGCCACTCGATCCCGCGCACACCCGGCGCCCGTACGGGCCGTGCGCCCGGCCGCGCGCCCCCGCGCCCGCTCCCACCGAGCGCCCCGGTCGGGCCCGCCGGATTCCGGGCCCCTCCCGCACCGGCTTCGCTGCCGCTTCTCACCCGTCGCCCCCGCGCCTCACCCCCCTCCCCCGCCCGGGGAGCCGAACCCGCGCGGACCGGCAACGCTGGACAGGGCGGCCCGGTCCGGGTTCAATGACCCGAGATGTTTGAACGGCGTTCTAACATCACCCGGGAAAGCCACCAGCCCCCATCCCCACCCGACCCCGAGACCCGAGCCGCCCCCTCCCCCGGCGACCGCGAGCGAGGAACCGTGCGACTGACCCCCACCGAGCGGGACCGGCTGCTGATCTTCACAGCAGCCGAACTGGCCCGCGCCCGCCGAGCCCGGGGCGTACGCCTCAACATCCCCGAGGCCACCGCCCTGATCGCGGACACCGTCTGCGAGGCCGCCCGCGACGGCCGACGCCTCGCCGAGGCCATCGAGGCCGGCCGCTCCGTGCTGACCGCCGCCGACGTCCTGCCCGGCGTGCCGGACGTGGTCACCGACGTGCAGGTCGAGGCCGTCTTCGAGGACGGCACCCGCCTCGCCGTCGTCAACGACCCGTTCAAGGGCGCCGGCTCACTCGGCGACGAAGCCCCCGGCGGCGCGCTGGCCGGCGACGGCGCCGGCTACGACCCGGTCGAGGAGACGCTGCTGCTCCCCGTCCACAACACCTCCGCCGTGCCGATCTCGGTCACCTCGCACTTCCACTTCTTCGAGTCCAACCCGCGTCTCGCCTTCGACCGCGCCGCCGCCTACGGCACCCACCTCGCCATCCCGGCCGGCTCCTCGGTCCGCTTCGACCCGGGCGCCATCGTCGAGGTCGGTCTGGTGCCGATCGGCGGCGAACGGGTCGCGATCGGCTTCGCCGGGCTCGTGGACGGCCCCCTGGACGCGCCCGGCGCGAAGGAGTCCGCCCTGGCGAAGGCCCGTGCGACCGGCTACCTGACCGACTTCGACGACACCGAGGTGCCCTCGTGAGCGGGCGACGGGGACACCCCCGGCCGAAGGCCGGCGAAGAGCAATCGAACAGGGCCGCCACTCCGGCGAGGTCCGCCAGGCGAAGCGAGGCGGGAGCATGACCGCGATCACCCCCCAGGACTACATCTCCGTCCACGGCCCGCGCGCCGGAGACCGCGTCCGGCTCGGCGACAGCGGCCTGATCGTCCGCGTCGAGTCCGACTCCCAGGCACCCGGTGAGGAGTTCCTGGCCGGCTTCGGCAAGACCGCCCGCGACGGCCTGCACCTCAAGGCCGCCGCCGTCCGCGACACCTGCGACGTCGTGATCAGCAACGCCCTGGTCATCGACGCGATCCAGGGCATCCGCAAGACGTCCATCGGCCTGATCGACGGCCGGATCGCCTCGATCGGGCGGGCCGGCAACCCGGACACCCTCGACGGCGTGGACGTCGTCGTCGGCACCGGCACGACGATCGTCTCCGGCGAGGGCCTGATCGCCACCGCGGGCTCCATCGACACCCACGTCCACCTGCTCTCGCCGCGGATCATGGAGGCCTCGCTCGCCTCCGGTGTCACCACGATCATCGGCCAGGAGTTCGGACCGGTCTGGGGCGTCGGCGTCAACTCCCCCTGGGCGCTGCGCCACGCCTTCAACGCCTTCGACGCCTGGCCCGTCAACATCGGCTTCCTGGGCCGCGGTTCGTCCTCCGACGCGGCCCCGCTGGTCGAGGCCCTGGCCGAGGGCGGCGCGTCCGGCTTCAAGGTGCACGAGGACATGGGCGCGCACACCCGGGCACTGGACACCGCGCTGCGGGTCGCCGAGGAGTACGACGTCCAAGTCGCCCTCCACACCGACGGCTTGAACGAGTGCCTGTCCGTCGAGGACACCCTGAAGGTCCTGGAAGGCCGGACCATCCACGCCTTCCACATCGAGGGCTGCGGCGGCGGCCACGTCCCCAACGTGCTCAAGATGGCGGGCGTGCCGAACGTCATCGGCTCCTCCACCAACCCCACCCTGCCCTTCGGCCGGGACGCCCTCGGCGAGCACTTCGGCATGATCGTCTCCGCGCACGACCTCAAGGTCGACCTGCCCGGCGACGCCGCCATGGCCCGCGACCGCATCCGGGCCGGCACCATGGGCGCCGAGGACGTGCTGCACGACCTCGGAGTCATCGGCATCACCTCCTCCGACGCCCAGGGCATGGGCCGGGCCGGCGAAACCGTGCGCCGCACCTTCGCCATGGCCGGCAAGATGAAGTCCGAACTCGGCCCGCTCGACGGCACCGGCTCGTACGGGACGACCGAGAGCGGCGACGACAACGAGCGCGTGCTGCGCTACATCGCCAAGCTCACCATCAACCCCGCCATCGCGCACGGCCTCTCCCACGAGGTCGGCTCGATCGAGGTCGGCAAGCTCGCCGACATCGTGCTGTGGCGCCCGGACCACTTCGGCGCCAAGCCGCAGCTCGTCCTCAAGGCCGGATTCCCCGCGTACGGCGTGGTCGGCGACCCCAACGCCTCCACCGACCGCTGCGAACCGCTCGTCCTGGGGCCGCAGTTCGGCGCCCACGGCGCGACCGCCGCCGACCTCTCGGTGGCCTTCGTCGCCCAGGCCGCCGCCGACGGCGCCTACCTCGACCGACCCGCCGACGGACTGCCCACCCGCCGCCGCCGCGTCGGCGTCCGGGGCACCCGCGGCATCGGGCCGCGCGACATGGTGCGCAACGCCCGCGTCGGCCACGTCGAGGTCACCGAGACCGGACTGGTCTCGCTGGACGGCTCACCGCTGCGCTCCGAGCCGGCCGACAGCGTCTCGCTCAGCCGCCTCTACTTCCTCTGATGACCTCCTGATCTCCTGATCGCCGCCGATCTCCCCTGATCTCCCCCGATCCCCCCATAGGACTTCACGATGACCACCCCCACGCCCGCCTCCCTCGGCTACCGGATGCCCGCCGAATGGCACCCGCACGACCGCACCTGGATGGCCTTCCCGACGGCCAACCCCACCTTCGACGGCCCCGAGCAGCTGCACGCCGCCCGCGAGGCCTGGGCCGCCGTCGCCGACACCATCGTCACCTACGAGCCGGTGACGCTGATCGTCAACACCGGCGAGACGGCGCAGGCGCGCAAGTACGTCTCCGAGCAGGTCGAGATCGTCGAACGCCCGCTGAACGACGCGTGGATGCGCGACATCGGCCCCTCCTTCCTGATCGACGGCAAGGGCTCGCTGGCCGCCGCCGACTGGATCTTCAACGGCTGGGGCGCGCAGTCCTGGGCCCGCTGGGACAAGGACCAGCACATCGCCGAGCACATCGGCGAACTGACGGGCGTCCAGCGCTTCGCCTCCCGGCTGATCAACGAGGGCGGCGGCATCCACGTCGACGGCGAGGGCACGGTGCTGGTCACCGAGACCGTCCAGCTCGGCGAAGGCCGCAACGCCGACTGGACCAAGGAGGAGGTCGAGGCCGAGCTGCACGCCTTCCTCGGCACCACCAAGGCGATCTGGCTGCCGCGCGGACTCACCCGCGACTACGACGAGTTCGGCACCCGCGGACACATCGACATCGTCGCCTCCTTCGTCCGCCCGGGCGTCGTCGTCGCCCACGTCCAGCCCGACCCCTCGCACCCGGACCACCAGGTCTGCCAGGAGCTCGTCGCCCTCCTGCGCGCCTCGACGGACGCCCAGGGCCGACAGCTGGACGTCATCGAACTGCCCGGCCCCACCGTCCTGCTGGACGAGGACGGCGAACCGGTCGACTACTCCTACATCAACCACTACGTGGCCAACGGCGCCGTCATCCTCTGCGCCTTCGCCGACCCGCGCGACCAGGAAGCCGCCGCCATCCTCGGCCGCGCCTACCCGGGCCGCACCGTCGAACTCGTCGACGCCCGCGAGATCTTCGCCAACGGGGGCGGTATCCACTGCATCACCCAGCAGCAGCCCAAGGCACTCTGACATCCCGCCGCGCCGCGCCCGGGTGGGAACCCGCCCGCTCCCACCCGGGCAACTCCTGACCGCCGCACCGCCCCACCCGCCTTACCGCCCCACCCGCCCTACCGCCCCGGAAAGAGCAGCCCCCGACATGGCCGACCCCCGCCCGCGCCGACCGGCGCGCCCCCGCGAGGAGGTCTTCGCCACCGCCCGGGCCGCGATCGCCGAACACGGACTCGCCAAACTCACCATGGCCGGCCTCGGCAAACAGCTCCAGATGAGCGCCGGGCACCTGCTCTACTACTTCGGCAGCAAGGACCAACTGCTGCTGGAGACCCTCCGCTGGAGCGAGGACCAGCTCGGCGCCCGCCGCCGTGACGCCCTCGCCGACCACACCCTCGACCCCTGGCACCGCCTCGACGCCTACCTGCGCCTCTACCTGCCCGAAGGGGCGGGCGACCCGCGCTGGATCCTCTGGGTCGAGGTGTGGGGCCGCTCCCCTGCGAGCGCCGAACTGCGCCAGGGGCAGCAGGAGATCGAAGCGCCCTGGCAGGCCGACCTGGTCGCCCTCATCGAGGAGGGCACCGCCACCGGCCACTTCACCCCGGGCCCGGCCGCCGACCGCGCCACCCAGATCCGCGCCCTCCTCGACGGCCTCGCCGTCCCCCTCGCCATCGGCCTCCCCGACGCCCACCCCCCAACCGCCCTCGCCCACGCCGCCACCATCACCAGAATCCTCCTCCGCAGCCCCACCTGAGTCGCCCGCCCGCCCGCGGCCCCGCCCGGGCGGCCCTCTCCGAGCGGATTGCTTCCGGTGGGCGGAAATATGCAGACCGGTCTACTGATTCCTCCCACCCTCAGTACCGCAGGCGTCCCGATAGGAGCGGGCCCCACGGCCCTTCGGCACGTCCAACCTCGAGCCCGCCCGCCTCGCCCCCGGTCAAAATATGCAGACCGGTCTACAGATTGTGTGGAGGCCGAGCGAAGGGACGTGCACGAAAAGTCGGCCGAGCCGACTTCCTGGGCGGCTGGCGGTCGGCGATTGAGCGATGGTCCCTGTGCGCCAGAAGTCGGCGGGGTCGACTTCTGGCGCACGGGGGCGTTGTGGCGCCGTCGGCCCGTCTGCCTCACTCGGTCCAGACGGCGGCGGCTGTGCGGTCGTCGGCGTAGCCCTTCGCGCGGACTTGGACCTGGCGCAGGAAGTCGATGGTGCCCGGGGGGTGCGGGTGGGTCCAGTGGGTGGAGAGGAAGTGGGCGACGGCGGGTTCGTCGGCGATCGGGCGGGCCAGGCCGGGGGTGCAGAGGAGCAGGATGTCGCCCGGGGTCGCGGGGACGAGCCGGAAGCGGAACGGGCGCGGCTCCTGGACCGGGGCCTCGGGCACCGGGGGCTGGCCGTCCGGGTGGTGCAGCAGGCGGGCGGCGTACGCGTCGATCCAGTGCCCGGAGCGCAGCAGGTACAGCCCGCCCGGCCCGACACCGAACGCCGCGCGGTAGCGGGCTGCCGGGTCCAGCGACACCATCAGGCAGTGCAGCGAGGCCGGGGACGGGCTGTCGTCCCCCGCCCCCCGGGGTGCCAGTGCGCGCAGCGGGGCGGCGGCGCTGGTGGCCAGCCGCTGGAGGCCGTAGCGGAGCCGGTCGCGGGCGCCGTCGCGCAGGTCGGCTGCCAGTCCGGCCCGGCTGCGCCCGATCGCGGCGGCCAGTTGGCGGCACGCCTCGCCGGTACCGGTGGCGACGGCCTCCGGCGCGATCGCGTCCTCCTCGGCGACGCCCGTGCGGTCGACGCCGCCGAGGACGGCGAGCAGCAGTCCGTCAGGGCCGTCGCCGAACCGGGTGACCAGCAGGGAGTCCCGGCGCGGTTCGCCCCGGTAGCGCGCGGAGTCGCCGCGGACGGAGGCGGCGCGCAACACGGACAGCCCGTACTGCGCCCCCTCCAACACGGTGTCCGGGACGAGCACGTGGAGAGTACCGGGGTCCGCTTCGGGTACGGCCGTCGGCTCGGGGCCGTACGTCGGGGGACGCTCGCCGACGTGCGGCACTGTGGCCCCGCCGTCGGCGAGCGGCGCGCGGACGGCCAGGCGCGGGTCGGGGACGGTCGCGGTGGGCGGCGCCGGTTCCGGGTCGGGTTCCTGGGCCGGCGCGTGGTCGGGTTCGGGCTCCGAGGTGGGGGCGTCGGCCGCCTCCCGGACCTCGGGCACGCCGGGTTGGGCGGGTTCTTCGACGGCTGTGCTTTCGGGCTCCGGCTCGGGCTCCGGCTCGGGCTCGGGCTCGGGCTCCGGCTCGGGCTCCGGCTCCGGCTCCGGCTCGGTAGCGGGCTTCTCCAACGAGACCGGATCAGCCTCGGGCTCAGGCGAAGGCTCCGGCCCCGGCCCCGGCCCGTCGTCCGCGAAGGAGGGCGCCCGGAACTGGTGGGTCTCCGTGGACGTCCGCTGCCATCCGATCCCGTCCGCGCCGCCGATCACCCCGACCGCGGTGTCGAACCAGTCGTCGATGCTGTCGCGCGTGTCCCGGGTGTCCCGGGTCTCCCGGCTGTCCCGGGTGTCCCGGGCTTCCTGGGTGTCCTCGGTGTCCCGGATATCCCGATCAGGCTCCGGGGCGGGCGGCTCCGGCTCGATGGCCCCGGCCCGCTCCACCTCCACCCCAGCGGTCTCCGTCTCCCCCGAGGTCTCCCCCGAGGTCTCCCCCGAGGTCTCCCCCGAGCGCTGCGGCCCGATGAGCCCGGCCGCCGTCTCGAACCAGTCGTCGACGCTGCCGTCCCCCGGGTCGGCGTCCGGGGTGTCGGGAAGGGTGCCCGCCGGGCCGTCGTAGACGGCGTCCCACCAGCCGTCGTCAGGCCGGTGCGGCTGTGCGGGTGCACCCTGGGTGCTCATCTGGCGGCTCCTGGTGGGTCCGTGGTCGCGCCGCCCCCGGCGGGCCGGGCTCGACGTCATTGTTCTCCAGGTGCAACGACCCTGTCCGGGTTTCGGCGACAACCGGTCACCCACCGGAACATCCCAGCCACCGCGCCGACCAGCCGGTTCGCCGCCGGCGCCCCGGGGACGTCACCGCATCGTTCGCTTCCGTTCCGTCCGTGCTTGCCTGATGTGCCCGGAGCAGGGTGTTTCCGGGGCATCCGGGCGTTTGGGCCCCCGAAAATGAGGGCCGAAGGGGGGCATCGCTTCACTCGTTCGGCTGATTAAATGTGCGCATGACCGCGTCGGCCCCCAGCTTGCCCCGACCGGGGAGGGCCGCACCGGCGGGCCGCCCGGTGGGTGCACTGTTGGTCCTGCTGCTCGTTGCGCTGTTGACGATGCTGCCCTGCGCGGGCCAGGCGAAGGCCATGGACGGGTCGGCCCCTGCGGCACCGGCCGCGGCTCCGGTCAGCGCCGTCACCGTCGTCAGCGTCGTCAATGTCGTCATCGATGTGCAGGTCGCCCCCGGACAGGCAGCCCACACCGGCCACGCCGCGCCGGCCACCAGGTCCGCGAAGGCGGCGAAGCTCGCCGAGGTCGGCACGGCCACAACGGCCGTGACGGCCACGATGGCCGCGAACGACGCCAAGGGCGCCAAGGACGCGAAGGACGCGAAGGCCTCCGACCACCGCCGGATCGCCGAGGAGCAGGGTCACTGGATCCTCTGCACCGCCGACGGCCAGCCCCCGCGCAACAACGGCTGCTCCAGCCACCCGTACTGCCCGCAGGACGCCCAGCTGCCGAACCCGCCGCCGCAGCCGCAGCCCGCCGTGGCACCCCTCGCTCCGGCCGCGCCCGAGGCGCTGCCCCGGGTGGTGGCCGCGGGTCTGCTGGACGGTTCGCACCCGGCACCCGACCTGCACGAGCTCCAGGTCCACCGGTCCTGAACGGAACCCACCGCCGGCGCTGTCTCCGGCGGATCCGCCCTTCCTCGCATTCCAGCTGACCGCCGCCACCGACCGGGTGCGCGGCGGAGACAAGGACACCATCATGGGTTCCGCCTCCAAGCAGTCCAACAAGTCCGGTGGCAAGCAGGACGGCCTCGACCGCCGCGCCCGGATCGCCGAACTGCGCGCCGCCGAGCAGCGCCGCGACCGGCGCAACAAGGTCATCGCCTCGGTGGTGGCCGGCGTGCTGGTGATCGGTGCGGTCGCGACCGGCACCTGGATCGTCATGGACCAGAACCAGAAGAAGAAGGACCGGGAAGCCGCCGCCAACGCGGACATCCCGGGCGTGAAGACCTTCGGCGACCTGAGCCGCAACCACGTCAAGGAGAAGGTCACCTACCCGATGACCCCGCCGGTCGGCGGCGACCACAACGCGGTCTGGCTGGACTGCATGGGCCACGTCTACGACCAGCCGGTCGAGAACGAGCGCGCCGTCCACTCGCTGGAGCACGGCGCGGTCTGGGTGACGTACAACGGCAAGGCCACGCCGGACGACATCAAGGCCCTGTCCGACAAGGTCAAGACCACCCCCTACTCGCTGATGAGCCCGTACCCGGACGAGCAGGGCACCATCACCCTGAACGCCTGGAGCACCCAGCTGGTCGTGGACAGCGCCAGCGACCCCCGGGTGAACCAGTTCTTCACCAAGTACGTCCAGGGCAAGCAGACCCAGGAGCCGGGCGCCTCCTGCACCATGGGGCAGATGTGACCGCCGACGCGGGCCGCCGCCCCGGGCAGGCCGCCGCCGAAGCCATCGCCGAGACGGACTCCGCCGAGGGTGGTGCCAAGTCCCCGCGCCGCCGCATGTGGTGGCCGGCCGCACTGGCCGCCGCCGTGGCACTGGCGCTCGGGGTGCCGGCGCTGGTGGCGGGCGGGACCTCGGCCTCCGGGTCGTCCTCGCTGTCCGTCCCGGCGGACGACTCGCCCGAGGCCGGGTTCGCCCGCGACATGGCGACCCACCACCAGCAGGCGGTGGACCTGTCGTTCGCCGTCCGGGACCGCACGAGCGACGAGCCGACCCGCACCCTGGCCTTCGACATCATCAACACCCAGGCCAACCAGCGCGGGATGATGATGGGCTGGCTGGACCAGTGGGGGCTGCCGCAGCACTCGGGCGCCAAGCCGATGGCGTGGATGAAGATGGGCCACGACTACGAGGCCCACGACGGTTCGCTGATGCCGGGCATGGCCACCAACGCCCAGATGGCGAAGCTGCGTTCGCTCAGCGGGCGGGACGCCGAGGTGTACTACCTGCAGCTGATGACCGAGCACCACAAGGGCGGCGTCGAGATGGCCCAGGGGTACGTGGACCTGGCCCGGAACGACTCCGAGAAGCGGCTCGCGCAGTCGATGGTGATCGCCCAGACCTCGGAGCTGGAACTGATGGCCGACATGCTCAAGGAGCGCGGCGCCGCCCCGGGCGTCCCCGCCTCCTGAGCCGACCCGAGCCGCCCCGAGCACCCCCGAGCACTCCCGGCCGCCGGGGTGCGGCCGACGGTCCCGTCCCGTCCCCGCCGCCCCCGGCGTCCCGCCGTTCCGCCGTTCCCACTCCCGCGGAGGCTCCCGTATGACCCCCGAGGCCCCCTGGCTGATCGCCGGACTGGGCAACCCCGGCCCGTGGTTCCGGCTGACCCGCCACAACGCGGGCTTCCTCGCCGTGGACCGGCTGGCCGAGCGGCACGGCGCCCGTTTCCGGCGTCGCGGGATCGCCGCGCGGGTCGCGGAGATCGAGGTCGACGGCCGCCGGGTGCTCCTGGCCAAGCCGCTGTGGTCCATCAACCTGTCCGGCCGCCCGGTGGCCGCGCTGCTACGCCGGTACGGCGTGCCGGTCGAACGGCTGGTGGTCGCGCAGGACGACCTGGACTTCGCGTTCGGCTCCGCCCGCCTCAAGCGCGGCGGCGGACCCGGCGGCCACAACGGGGTGCGCTCGGTGGGCGAGGTACTCGGCACCCGCGACTTCATCCGGCTGCGGTTCGGCATCGGGCGGCCACCGAAGGGGCAGAGCGTCGGCGACTTCGTGCTGAAGACGTTCTCCGATGACGAACTGGCCGCAATGCCAGTCGAGTTGGACCTGTGCGCGGACGCCCTGGAGGCGCTGGTACAGCACGGCCTGAACCGGGCCCAGAACGCCCTGAGCGCCCGCACCACCTAGGTTCAATGCCACTGACTTGCCAGCGATCGCGAGCCGCCGACCTGTGGCAATGCTTCGACCAAAGGGCCGTGGAAGAAGATCGGCGGGGCCCTCGGTCGTGGCGTGGGCTTCGCGCAGGCCGACACCCCCCAGGCCCATGCCGTGGACGAGTTCCGGGCGCAGCAGGAGGGCGGCTCCCGGACCCCGGTACTGGACGTCGTCGTCGAGCCCGCCCGCGGCGCGAACGCCCTGGTCTTCCTTACCTGGGACTTCACGGCGAACAGCATCCTGGTCGGCCGGGACGGGCACGGCACGGGCGTCGGGATCCTCTGGTCCGACTTCGACGGCTGAAGGCTGTCGGCTGTCGGTTCCGCTGCCGGTGGGGGGCGGCCGGTCAGCCGCGGACGTGGGCGGTGTGGTCGAGCCAGTGCCGGGCGAGGTCGAGGTCGCCGTCGACGCTGATGCCGGCGGCGTCGCGGCCGGTGAGCGGGAGTCGTCGGGTCAAGGTCAGCAGCAGTGATCGCGCCGGGCCGGTGACCGTCACATCGGCCTGCCGGGTGCCGGGCTGCCACGTCGCCCCGTCGGGCCGGCGTTCGACGAACCAGGCGCCCGTCGCGTCGGCGGTGTCGGTGGCCAGCCACTGCAGGGTCTGCCCGGTGCCCCGGATGGCGTGGGCGGACTCGGAGCGCTGCATCTCCCACGTGGGGGAGGTGAGCATCGCGAAGTGGTTGCTGACGAGCGCGGCCGCGATGTCAGGGTCGACGTCGGCCGGCCGGTGCGCCGCGTTGGCCGCGTCGAAGCCGTGGACGACCGCCTCGTTGAGGGCGCTGGACATCCAGAACCGCGTCCCCGGCCGCTCGTCCCCCGCGGCGTTGAACACCGGCGCGGTCAGCGCGTCGTCGGAGCACGCGCTCGCGACCCGCTGCGCGGACTCCGACAGCCACGCCTGCCACTCGCGGGCGTCGGCGGGGGCCGCGGCCACCTCCGTCGGCAGCTGTGCGGGGTCGGTGATGCGCCGCTCGATGATCTCCGCGACCCAGTGCTGGCTCTGGCCCACGTGCTCGACCAGGTCGGTGATGGTCCACCCCGGGTTCGTCGGGACGACGGCGTCAGGTCCGGCCGCGGCGGCTGATTCCGCCAGGCGCCGGGTGTGTTCGACGATCGCCCGCCGGGCACGTTCCGCGTTCAGCTCGGTCATGTCATCGTCCTTCGGTAGGTGCCGCCCGGGCGGTCACCGGTTGCTGCGAAGCCTGTCTTCACGGTGCACCCGATAAGACCGCGCCCGGGCGTGGAACTCATCGGTCGCCTCAAGAAGATCTTCTCCGCACCGGGCTCGGGCAGGTATGGCCGCCGTTCGGGCGTCCGCACCGGGCTGCCGGCCTGGGGCCGGTCAGCCCCCGCCCATCCCGCCCTGGGCGGCGACCATGGTCAGGTCCAGCCCGCTCACCGCCCGGGCCAGGCCCGGGCTGTGGCCGGCGAGCCGGTCGGTGAGCGCGGCGATCCGCCCGGCGTGGGCCCGGCGGTCGTGCCCGGAGAGCACCAGCCGCAGGTGCCCGTGGGCGGCCAGCGCCGCGAGGACGGCGTCGGTGAACGGCGCCGCGGCGACCGGGGCGCTGCCGCGCACCAGCTCGGCCACCCGCACCTGGAGGTCCAGGGCCTCACGCGGATCGTCCACCGCCACCGTCCGCTGCGGCACGACCGGGCCGTAGGGGTCGCGGTCGGCCATGGTCACCACGCCCAGCACGGCGAGCCGCTCCTCGACGGCCTCCAGGGTGTCGTCGCGGCTGCGCCTGATCCACGCCTTCCAGGAGCGCGGCCGGTCGCCCAGCTCCGCGAGCAGCGCGTCCAGGACCGGGTCCCCGGTGGCGGCGGAGGAGACGATCCGCACCCGGCCCGCCCCGTCCTCGTCGACGACGCCCCGGTGCGCGAGTTCGGCCAGCGCGGCGGCGCGCACCAGGAAACCGGCCCGGGTGCGGTCCTGCAGGGACTGGGCCCGGGTGTCGAAGGCCAGCAGGTAGGCGTCCAGATGCAGTCCTCGGCTCATGGCACCGACGATACGGCGCGCCCGCCCGTCCGCCATCGGCCCGCAGGACGGCCCGTCCTCCACCTGCAGGAGCACACGCGGTCCTCCTCGGGGGTGGTGTCGGTGTCGGTGTCGGTGTCGGTGTCGGTGTCGGCCGGGGCATCGCCGGTGCCCCCGGGCCTGCCCCGCGGCCCTGTACCGGGGAGCAGCGCGTCGGGTAGGAAGGCAGCGTTGTTTTCGCGTACGGACGGAGGACGGTCATGCACGCACACCGGAGGCCGGAACGGAAGCCCTCCGAAGGCCCGCGGCGCACCGCGGGGCCGGACGTCGGCGCGGTCGGCCAGGGCCCCCCGCGGGCGCGGCCGCTGACCGCCACCGACCTGAGCGGTCTGCAGCGAAGCGTCGGCAACGCCGCGGTGGGCAGGATGCTGGCCGAGGACGGGCCCCTGGCCGGGCAGCCGGCGGCCGCGGTGCAGCGGTCCGCCGTGCACGAGGTGCTGCGCGGGCCCGGGCGCCCGTTGGACGACCGGACGCGGACCGACATGGAGAGCCGCCTGGGGGCGGACTTCTCCGACGTCCGCCTGCACACCGGCCCCGCTGCGAAGGCCTCGGCGGCCGAGATCGGGGCCCGCGCCTACACATCGGGCAACGACGTGGTCATCGGTGAGGGCGGCGCGGACCGCCACACGCTCGCCCACGAGCTGACCCATGTGATCCAGCAGCGCTCGGGGCCGGTCGCCGGAACGGACGACGGCTCCGGTCTGAGGATCAGCGACCCCGCCGACCGCTTCGAACGCGAGGCCGAGGCCAACGCCACCCGGGCCCTGGCCGCGCCGGTGCAGCGGACGACCGAGCCGTCGCTGGCGGAGTCGGAGCGGGACGTGCCCGGGCACGGCGCCCTGCAGCGGGCCGCCGTCCAGCGGGCCGCCGTGCGGGTCGGCGGCGAGGGCCGGGCGGAGGTGGTGGAGCGCGCCGTCGACGCCGCGCAGGTCATCATCGAGGAAGCCATCGGCCTGCTCGACGAGTTGAGGGAGCGGCGCCACCCGCTGGACGAACCGCTCTTCGTCCGGCACTTCGGGCAGCACGAGGACGAGGGGGTCTTCACGCACATCGAGAGCGTCTACGAGGGCGCGACCGCGATCCTCGACTCGGTCCTGATCGACGACCACCAGCCGAACATGATGGTCGGCAACGAGGCGGGTGTGCACGCGTACACCGTCCACGGCGGTCCGATCAGCCTCGCCGACAAGTTCTGGAACAGCAACGGCCGTCAGCAGGCCCTGACCCTGGTGCACGAGGCGACGCACGCCGCCCGCGACACCCACGACGACAGCGGGTTCGGCCGCGAGGCCGCCCAGGCGCTCGCCGCCGCCTCGCCTGCCGAGGCCGTCAACTGCGCCTACAACTACGAGTACTTCGCGGACGACGCGGGCTCGGCGTCGCTGGGCTCGGAGAGCAGTTCGCAGAGCGGGTCGGAGAGCGGGTCGGAGAGCGAGTGGGGCAGCGGGTCGGAAAGCGGCTCCGGCTGAGCGGACCCGCCGGGTGTCAGCCCGCCAGCGCCCGCTGACACCCTCCATCCCCACCGGCACCCGCGACCGCCGCGGGCCTCGACGGGCGCGGCGGGGGCCGCGGCGGAGGTGGGGGCAAGGTCGCGCAGTTCGTCGCGGCGACCCGGCCCGCCGCCCTTCGCGGGATCGCCCTCTCCGGCTACGTTCCGGCGAAACCCGCCGCAGGACCGGGCCGAGCCCGTCGGCGTGCCCGTCGGCGTGCTCGTCGGCAACCTGGTGCCCCACCTGCCCGGAGCCGACTTCCTGATGATCCCGCACACGGGCCCGGGCCCCCTGATCCCGCTGGAGGCCCCGGCCGCCCTCGCCGAGGCGGTCACGGCCTCCGCACCGGCGACGGCCTGATCATCCGCGCGGCGGGGCGGTGTCGTCCGGGGTCGTCCCGGATCCGGCGTAGAGGACTTCGCGCCCCTGTTCCGCGGCGCGCAGGAGTCCTTCGCTGACGAAGTCGAGGAAGCGGGCGGCGTTTTCGAGGCGGGTGGCGGCCGGGGTGCCGCGGCCGAGGATGCCGACGCCCTGGCGGGCGGTCTCGATGAACTGGTCGTTGGCCCGGGCGCTGCGGATCATCGACTGGTACCAGAGGTCGTCGTCGACGACGTAGCGCTCGCGCCGGCGTTCGTCGCGTTCCCGGCGGACGAGGTCCAGGCCTTCGAGGTAGGTGATCGCCTTGGAGACGGACGCCGGGCTGACCTGGAGGCGCTGGGCGAGTTCGGCGGCGGTGTGGCTGCCGGTGTCGGTGGTGTAGAGGCAGCCCAGTACCCGGGCCATCATCTTGGGCAGGCCGGAGGTCATGAAGACGGTGGTGAGGGTCTCCTGGTAGTCGCGCAGGGCCTCGGCGTCGCGCCCGTGGGCCTGCGGGGGCGTGTTCGGGTCCTGGGGAGCGGCGGGTGTGCGGCGGCGGGTGCGCTGCTGGGTGGCGCGGTGGGCCAGGTCGGCGCGGTAGCCGGTGGGGCCGCCGTTGCGCATCACCTCGCGCGTGATCGTGGAGGTCGGGCGGTCAAGGCGTCTGGCGATCTCCGCGTAGGCGAGGTTGTCGGACAATCCCAGCGCGATCTGCTGGCGCTCCTGCTGCGTGAGCCTGCCTCCCGGCATCACGGCTCCCTTCTTCTCGCGCCACGGGTGTCCCGTGGTGCCGCTCGGTGTCCCTGACGCCTCCACCCTAGCGTTCATCGCCAGCGCATTGCAACGAGCGGTCGCTTCGTCGTTGCGTTAATCGCGAGGGCGTTGCAATGATATCGCCACATCTACCTGCTGGAATGCGCTCCGCAAGCAAAGATGTCGTTGCCATGAACTGGAAAGCAACGTAGTGTTTCCACCGTCCGGAAACGCCGGGCAGCAAGCGCAGAGGCAGAGCACGATGATGCAGAAGTTCGCCACCCCCGCCCCCATCTCCGCCGTCCTGGACATCCCCGCCGGACGCGTCCAGTTCATCGCCGCGGACCGGTCCGACACCGCGGTCGAGGTCCTGCCCGCGAACGCCTCGAAGGGCCGCGACGTGAAGGCGGCGGAGCAGACGACGGTCGAATACGCCGACGGGGTCCTGCGGATCGACAACCCGGCGAAGAACCAGTACCTCGGCCCTTCCGGAGCCGTCGAGGTGACGGTCAAGCTGCCCGCCGGCTCCCGGGTCGAGGCCCGCGCGGCCGGCACCGAACTGCGCGGCGTCGGCCGCCTGGGCGACGTCGCCTTCGACGGCGCGTACCGCCGGATCAAGCTGGACGAGGCCGCCAGCGTCCGCCTCACCGCGGTCGACGGCGACGTCGAGGTCGGCCGGCTCGGCGGGTCCGCGGAGATCAGCACCGCACGGGGCGACATCCGGATCGCCGAGGCCATGGGCGGCACGGTCGTGCTCCGCACCCGGTCCGGCGACATCGCGGTCGGCGCCGCCGCCGGCGTGTCGGCCGCCCTGGACGCCGACACCGGCCACGGCCGGATCAGCAACGCCCTCCAGAACGACGGCACCACCGACCTCGACATCCGCGCCACCACCTCCTACGGGGACATCACCGCCCGCAGCCTCTGACTGACCGGCGCCCGCCGACAACACCCGCGCACCGCACCAGCACCAGCAACCGCAAGGAGTACAGCCATGTCTCTCACCTCCACCGGCCAGGACCGCCCGGAGCTGCAGAAGGCCATCGAGGAGATCGTCGAGTCCGGTTTCGCCGGCGTGCAGCTGCGCGTGAACGACGAGCGGGGCGAGTGGGTCGGCAGCGCCGGGGTGCGCGAGCTGGGCGGGAGCGCCAAGCCGCCGACCGACGGGCGGTTCCGGATCGGCAGCACCACCAAGACCTTCACCGCGACCGCGGTCCTGCTGCTGGTGGCCGAGGGCAGGATCGGGCTCGACAGTCCGGCGGACGACTACCTGCCCGAGTACGGGCTGGACCGGCGGATCACCGTGCGGATGCTGCTGCAGCACACCAGCGGGCTGTTCAACTTCACCGGCGAGTACTACGACGACGGGACGGTCGCGCCGGGGATCCCCTGGCAGGGCCAGGAGTACGTGGACAACCAGTTCCACACCTACCAGCCGCAGGAACTGGTGCGGCTGGCGCTGTCCAAGCCGGCGCGGTTCGAGCCGGGAACGGACTGGAGCTACTCCAACACCAACTACGTCCTGGCCCGGCTCCTGGTCGAGAACGTCACCGGCCGTCCGTTCGCCGAGGAGATGGACCGGCTGGTCCTGCGGCCGCTGGGGCTGACGGGCACCGTGGTGCCGGACGCCTCACCGGAGATTCCCGAGCCCCACGCCCACGGCTACTACCGGTACGAGGACGCCGGCCAGTGGAAGGTCGTCGACGTCACCCGCTTCGACGTCTCCTGGATCTCCGCCGCCGGCGACATGATCTCCACCACCCAGGACCTCCACACGTTCTTCTCCGCGCTGATGGGCGGCAGGATCCTGCCGGACTCCCTGCTGGCCGAGATGCGCACCGTGCACCCCAAACTGGGTTACGGCCTGGGGCTGTTCGCGGAGGAGACCGACGGCCGCACCGTCTTCCACCACAACGGCGGCTTCTTCGGCTGGGCGGCGCTGATGTACAGCAGCCCGGACGGCAGCACCACCCTGACCGCCTCGCTGACCACCGGGGACGCCGAACTCGACTTCGCCGCCACGGCCCAGGCGTTCCAGAAGGCGCAGCAGCAGCTCGTCAAAGAGGTGTTCGGCAGCGGGCAGAGCGCGCCGGCCCGCACGGCGGGCGAGTCGGCTCGGTAGCGGGAGCCGGGCAGCGCGAACCCGGCCACGCCGCCCTCGGTGTGGCCGGGTTTCGCGCCACGGCCGTCCTCCGCCGTCCGCCCGCGCCGGGTCCGGGGCCTTCGCTCCGGCTGTCAGGTCAGCGCGCCGAGGGCGTGGACGCCGGTGCGGCTGCTGCGGTAGACGGAAGCCCGAGGTGTCCCACGGCCGGCTCCAGCGCGGTTCGCCGGTGGCCGCGTCGTAGGCGTGCAGCGCGTCTCCGTGAATGGCGAACACGCTGCCGCCGCCGACCACCGGGCCCTGCTCCGGGGGAAGGTCGGCCCACTCGGCCACCGGCACCTGCCAGCGCTCCTCCCCCGACGCCGCGTCGAGGACGCGCAGCCCGGTCGAGGCGGCCACGCACACCACGCCGTCGCCGACCGCCGCCGACCGACCGCCCATGTCCTCGGTGACGGTGTCGGACGCGTCGACCACCCGGTTCCAGCGGACGGCGCCGCCAGGTCCAGCTTCCGGCCGTAGCGCTCTGCGATGAGATCGCATGCGTCGTGGAGCGCCGAAAGCATTCCCAGCCCGAGGAGGTCTAATTTTTACTAGACCGGCTGCGGCCGTTGAGTCCTTGTCCCACTTGGGCCTAGCCACTCCCAGGGGCTGGCGGTCGGCGGCCGTCGGCCTCATCCTCCGCCGCTCCCGGTGGCCGCCAAGTCGCCATCTGCTCGCGGAACTTCGGGCAGTCGACGATGTCCTCCCGGCTGCACTGAAGGGCGTGGGTCAGCATCTGGTGGGCGTGTTCGAGGTCGACCATGCGCTGCTCGATCTCGGTGACCTTGGCGCGGATCATCGCCTGCCTGCGCGACCGTTCCTGCTGGAGCTCGCCGATCTCGGCCAGCGACAGCCCGGCCTGCTGGCACTTGCGCAACAGCACGATCCGCTCGGCGGTCTCCGGCGGATAGCGCCGCTGGCCGCCCTGACGTTCGGGCGCCGGCAGCAGGCCATGGCGCTCCCAGAACCGGATGGCCGAGGCAGGCACCCCGGTGATCTCGGCGAGTCGGCCGATCGTCATACGCACGCCGCACGCCCCTCTTCTCGCCCGCTCTTCTCGTTCGCTTGACTTAAACCTTAGTTCAAGTTGAAGAGTGGTCCGCAGCCGGACAGCGGCGAACGAGCAGCCGCTGGCAATCGAGTTCGGAGTCACCGAAATGACCGACACACGCGTGGAGAACGAGCGGGCCCACCAGCTCGTCGAAGCCGCCGAGAACCTCTTCACAGCCGGGGTGATGTCCCACTCCGGGCACGCCAACCTGAGTGCCCGGCTCGACGGCGGGCGCTTCCTGCTGACCCCGGGATTCATCCGCGGGCTACGGCCCGAACAGCTGGCGACCGTCGGTCTCGACGGACAGGTCCTCGCGGGCGCGCTGCAGTCCGTCAGCGCCGAGATCATCGCCATGCACAGCACCGTCTACCGCGCCCGCCCTGAGGTGGGCGCGGTCATCCACACCCACTCGCCCGCCGCGACGGCCTTCGCGGTGGCCCACCGGCCGCTGCCGTGCCGGACCGAGCCGATGCTGCGCTTCGGGCAGGCCGAGGAGGTCCCGGTGATCCCCTGGGGCCCGCGCGGGTCGGACGTGTCGGTGCGCGGCATCGCCGCCGCCCTGGCAGAGCGTCCGACGACGGCCGCGGTCCTGCTGGCCAACCACGGCCTGCTGGTCTTCGGCCCGGACTCGGCAGCCACCGCCCACCTGGTGGTGGCGATCGAGGAGAGCGCCGAGGCCGAGATCGCCGCAGCGGCGATCGGCGGGGCCGTGGACTTCCCCGACGGCGCCCTGGCGGACGTGCGAGCCGCGATCGCGCGGGTCTCCTGATGACGGACGACACCCTCCCCCAGCGCACCGAGGCAATCCGGGACCGCTACCGCACCACGCTCGGAGCCGTTCCGCACGGCGTGGAGGAACGGCTGCGGCTGGCCCAGGACTTCGGCCGACTCCCCACCGAGGAGGCGATCGCGAGCCTGCGGCACATCGTCCTGACCGACAGTCCGCTGGGCGCGCGGGTACAGCAACTGGTCCACTTCGGACAGCTGTTGGCCCTCGGCCGCGCGGACCCCGCCCGGATCCACGCCCGCGGCGCCCTCCACGCGGGCGCCGGCCCCGCAGACCTCATCGGTGTCGCCGAGACCGCACTGATCACCGCGGGCGTCCCGGCCTACGCGCTCGGCATCGACATCATCGCCGAGCTCCTGCCGCCCCGAGGCCCCGCAGCAGGCTGATTTTCACACAACGGCGCTACCACCCCCGAATCGGAGTAGAACCGGATGCTCCTCACGGACAAGCCGGTCCGCCGGGAGAGCTCCCCGATCGAGTAGAGGGTCGTAACGTCCATGTCCCCCACCCTGCTGTCTCCAGTCACTGGAGGCTCAAGGCTATTCCCGACTGGGCCCCTGCCGGAGACGTCCTGTGGCTACGAGCCCTTGGACTCATCCGTCCAGCGGCGGGTCGTGCTGTCCGGGCGGGCCGGCCGGGTGAGGGCTGCGGCGGCCGTCGCGACTGCTGCGAGGGCGAACAGCACCGTCCGTCCACCGGACGCCGCGCCCGCCAGGTGGACGCCGAGCACGGACAGTGCCATGCCGAGCGCCGTTCCGAGGCTGCGCGCCGTGTTGACCATGCCGCCGCCGACCGCCGAGCACTCCGCCGGGATGGCGCGCATCACCAGGGCGTTGTTGGCGGGCAGCAGCAGCCCCAGCCCGTACCCGGCGACGAGCAGCGGAGCCGCCGCCGCGGCCGAGGCCGGCAGCAGGGCGAACAGCAGCAGTCCGGCGGCCGCGACGGCCGCGCCGAGGCGGCACCTGGCGACGTCGGACCAGTCCCGCGGCAGCAGTCCGCCGCCGACCGTCGCGGCGAAGGCGAACGCGGCGGGCAGCAGGGTGACCACCAGGCCCGCCTGGGCCGTCGACACGCCCGCGTCGGTGAGCAGCACCGGGCCCAGTACGAGCGGGCAGAACAGCAGCAGGTAGCCGATCAGGGCGACCACCAGGCCGGAGCGCACGCCCGGGGTGTTGATCAGGCCGGGTGCCAGGATCGGCCGGGCGGCGCGCCGTTCCTGGCGTACCAGCGCGAGGGTGAGTGCGGCGGCGGCGAGCAGCAGGGCGACGACGGCCCAGCCGGGCAGGGGCAGGCCGGAGGCGGTGGAGAGGGCGAGCAGCAGCGCCGTGGTCGCACCGGTGAGCAGCAGCAGGCCGGGCAGGTCGAAGCGGGCGTCGGTGTCTGCCGGGCGGGATGGTGCGGCGCCGTCGGTCCGGGGCTCCGGTGCGGGGGCGGGGTGGTCGGCCCGGGTGCGGGGCAGCAGGTACCAGCCGGCCAGGATGCCGAACACGGCGATCGGCACGTTGACCCAGAACACCCACCGCCACGAGGCGTGTTCGACGAGCAGCCCGCCGAGGCTGGGGCCGAGCGCCAGCCCGAGGCCCTGGGCGGAGGCCTGGATGCCGAGCGCGCGCCGCATGGCGTGGCCGGGGACGCCGCGCGCGACCAGGGCGACGCTGTTGGCCTGCATCATCGCGGCGCCGACGGCCTGTACGGCGCGGCAGCCGACCAGGGCCCAGAGGCTGCCGGCGAACCCGGCGCCGAGCGAGGAGAGGCCGAAGACGGCGAAGCCGCCGATGTACATCGTCTTGCGGCCGACCAGGTCGGACAGCCAGCCGATCGGGGCCAGCAGGGCGACCAGGACGAGCAGGTAGGCGAGGGCGACCCATTCGACGGCGGCGAACCCCGCGTCGAAGTGCCGGCCGATGGCGGGGAAGACCAGGGCGATGACGCTGGCGTCAAGTTGGCCGAGGAAGGCGCCGAGGCAGACCGTGCCGACGGCCAGCCAGTGCGCGTGGTGCCAGCCGGCGATGCCGCGGGGCCGGGGTCGCTCGGTGAGCAGCCGGGCGGCAAGGGAGGTGGCGTTCATGCCACGAATATATCGGATGCCGATATGTTCTTTCTACGAGTTGGTCGCCCTGCGATACTGCGTCACCGCGAGAACGCGGTATTGCGCCACCGCGACACGAAGCGTCCCGCACCCCGTCCGCACCCCGTCCGAGGACCGGACCGCACCCCCGGCCTGGTCCGGACCAGGCGATACGCTGTCCGCCATGCCGTCGTCACCGCACGTTTCCGACCCCGCCACCGAAGGCCCCGACCAGGCGGTCGAGCACGCCCGACGACTGACCGACACCGTCACCCGCCTGCGCCGCGCGCTGCGCAGCAGCATCCGCACCGACTACCCCTGGGAGTCCCTGCCGATGGCGCAGGTCGAACTCCTCCAGACCCTGGCCGCCGCACCGCTGCGGGTCGGCGAGCTCGCCGCCCGGCAGCGGCTCGCCCCCAACACCGTCAGCGGCCTGGTCGGGAAGCTGCTCGACGCCGGCTTCGTCGACCGCCAGGCCGACCCCGGCGACCGCCGCACCGCCCGGATCGCGCTCACCCCGGCCGGCCGGCGCCAACTCGACGACTGGCAGCGCGCCCACGAGCGCCGGATCGCCACCGCGCTCGACACCCTCGATCCCGCCGCCCGCGCGGCGGTCGTCGACGCCCTGCCCGCACTGGAACAGCTCGCCCGCGCCCTCGCTCAGCCCGTGCCCGGCGCCGACCAGGGCTGACACCGGCGGCCGGGCCCCGCCGCCCCGCGGGAAAAGCGCTGGTCGACGGCTCGGACCGACCGCTACCGTCCCCGGCATGACCACCACACCGACGGGCACCCGGGCACAGGTCCGGATCGAGCCCTGGACGGACGCCGACCTCGCACTGCTGCGCCGGGTCAACACCCCGGAGATGAAGAAGCACGTCGGCGGCTCGGAGACCGACGAGCAACTGCTCGTGCGGCACCGGCGCTACCTGGACTTCGTCCCGTCCGGCCTCGGCTGCATGTACCGGATCGTCCTCCTGCCCGGGGGCGAGCCGGTCGGGACGGTCGGCTACGGCACCCGGACCTGGGCGGGCGGGACGGTCCACGAGATGGGCTGGAACGTACTGCCCGGCTTCCAGGGCCGGGGCATCGCCGTCGCCGCCGCCCGCGCCGCGGTCGCGGCCGCCCGCCGCGGGGCCGCGCACCGCTACCTGCACGCGTTCCCGTCGGTGGACAACCCCGCCTCCAACGCGGTCTGCGCCAAGGCCGGGTTCACGCTGCTCGGCGAGACGGACTTCGAGTTCCCGCCCGGGCGGATCATGCGCAGCCACGACTGGCGCGTGGACCTGCGCGCTCCGGAGTGATCCGGGGCTCGGGTGGCAGTGCCCGGGTCACTGTGCTCAGAACAGGGTTCCGCGCTCCAGCTCCAGCAACAGGCGCTTGCGGTCCACGCCCGCCGCGAAGCCGGTGAGCGAACCGTTGGCGCCGAGCACCCGGTGGCAGGGGCGCACGATCAGCAGCGGGTTGGCGCCCACCGCGCCGCCGACCGCCCGGACCATGCGCGGCTCCTGCCCGGCCAGTACGGCGAGCTCGCCGTAGGTGACGGTCGTGCCGTACGGGACCTCGTCCAGGGCCGCCCAGATCCTGCGGCGGAACTCGGTCCCCACCGGCGCGAGCGGGAGGTCGAAGTCGGTGCGCTCGGCGGCGAAGTAGGCGGTGAGCTGGGCGACCGGCTCGGCCAGCGCCCTCGGGTCGAGGACCCAGTCGTCGGCGGGCTCGGCGAGCGCGTACTTCTGGCCGGGCGCGGTGACGGTGGCCAGCGCGGCCGGTCCGCCGTCCTCGGGCAGGACGCCGCTGAGCAGCAGCCGGCCGAAGGGGCTCTCCATGGTGGTGTAGACGGTGGTGCTCATGCTCGTACGGTCTCCGTTCCGGTACTGGTGATCGCGGGGCCGGCCCACAGCCGGTGGACGGCGTAGGAGCGCCACGGCGCCCAGGCCTCGGCCGCGCGGGCGGCGGACTTCGGGTCGCCGGGGGCGCCGAGCCGGACGAGGCCGTGCTTGACGCCCACGTCGCTCGGCAGGAAGACGTCCGGATCGGCCAGGGCCCGCATCCGCAGGTAGCCGACCGTCCAGGGGCCGATCCCGGGCAGGTCCAGCAGCCGGGCGGCGGCCTCCTCCCGGTCGACCCCGCTGTCGAGGCGGACCACGCCCTCCGCCAGGGCCGCGCACAGCCCGGTGAGCGCGCGGCGGCGGGCGGCGGGCATCGCGAAGTCCTCCGGATCGGCGGTGGCCAGCGCCGCCGCGGTCGGGAAGAGCAGTCGCAGGCCGCCGCTGGGTTCGGGCAGCGCGGTGCCGTACTTCTCGGCGAGCCGCCCCGCCAGGGTACGGGCGGCGCCGACGGTGACCTGCTGGCCGAGGACGGCGCGGACGGCGAGCTCGTGCGGATCCACGTGGCCGGGCGAGCGCAGTCCGGGGCGCTCCCGGACCAGCGGGCCGAGCACCGGGTCGGCGCCGAGCTGCTCGTCGACCGCGAGCGGGTCGGCGTCGAGGTCGAAGAGGTTGCGCAGCCGCTGGACGGCGGTCGGCAGGTCGCGCAGGTCGGCGAGGAACAGGCGGCAGTCCAGCCAGCCGCGGGTGCGCGGCTCGTCCGGCGCCAGGCCGTCGATCTCGGCGATGCCGTGCCCGTACGGGAGCGCGAGGGTGCGCCGGTAGGTGCGGACGCCGGGGCGCGTGCCCTGGACGACCTCCTCCACGCCGGGGACGGCGCGCAGGGCGAGGAAGTCGATCAGGTGGTCGCTCTCCAGCGGGCCGCGGTAGGCGAGGCGCAGGACCAGGCCGCCGGCCGGGGTCGCGATGCGGCGGCCGGCGGCGACCTCGGCCCGCAGGCCGCTGGGGGTGCGGTCGTACACCTCGCGCACGGTGTCGTTGAACTGGCGGACGGAGGCGAAGCCGGCCGCGAACGCGACGTCGGTGACGGACAGTTCGGTGGTCTGCAGGAGGAGGCGGGCAGTCTGGGCGCGGCGCGCGCGGGCCAGCGCGATCGGGCCGGCGCCGAGCTCGGCGGTGAGCTGGCGCTGCAGCTGGCGGGCGCTGTAGCCGAGGCGGCCGGCCAGGCCCGCGACGCCCTCGCGGTCCACCACGCCGTCGCCGATCAGGCGCATCGCGCGACCGACCAGGTCGGCGCGGTGGTTCCACTCGGGCGAGCCCGGCACGGAGTCGGGGCGGCAGCGGCGGCAGGCCCGGAAGCCGGCGCCCTGCGCGGCCGCGGCGCTCGGGTAGAAGACGCAGTTGACGCGCTTGGGAGTCACGGCGGGGCAACTCGGTCGGCAGTAGATACCGGTGGAGGTGACGGCCGTGAAGAAGACGCCGTCGAAGCGGGCGTCGCGGCTGTCCACGGCTCGGTACCGGATGTCGTCGTCGATCACGTTGTCCAGTCTGCGGCAACGGGTGGGGCGGGACTGGCGGGAATCGGACATCGCCGTTCGGGGGGCCCTCCCCCTCCCCTCCCGCCCCACCCCCACCCTCCGCCTCACCCCACCGCCCGGCCCCAGGGCGCCCCGGCGAGCCCCCGGCCCGAAATTCGCGCGCCGTCGGAGAGGGCGCGCGGCTACGCTCGCCCGATGAATGAGCAGCCCGGCAACCGGCCCGCCGACCAGTCCCCTACCGACCGGCCCGAGCGGCCCGAGCGGCCCTACTCCGGCCCGGACGACGCGCAGGTCGCCGCCCTGCCGGCGGAGCAGTTCGCGTTCCCCGGCCCGCTGCGCGACCAACTGGTCGCGGCCGTCCTCAGCGGCGCCAAGACCAGCACCACCGGCCTGGTCGCCGCTTACGAGTACGAGGACGAACCCCTGCCGCAGGTCGGCAAGCGGGCCGCCGTCCTCGACTCGGACGGCCGCCGGGTCGCGGTGATCGAGACCACGGACGTCCGGGTGGTCCCGCTCGCCGAGGTCGACCTGCAGCACGCCCTGGACGAGGGCGAGGGGTACAGCAGCGTGGCCGAGTGGCGTGCGGCGCACGAGCGCTTCTGGCACAGCCCGGACTCGCGCGCCGCCCTCGGTGATCCGGATTTCACCGTGGACGGCACCACCGGGCTGCTCCTGGAGCGCTTCCGCCTGGTGGCCGACCTCCGCTGAGCCGGGAAGGCCCGGCGGAGGTCGGACCGGGAGCCGGACCGGCCGGCGGACCGGCGGTCGGGCAGGCCGTCCACCGGCACCGATGGGTCAGCGCTTCACCGGACCTCCCGAGGCACGCATCGACTTGGAGATCGCCTTCCACTTCTGCAGCCGGGCCTTGGCCACCCGGGCGTCGGTGCGGGAGGCGATCCAGTCGTTCTCACGCTGGAGCTTGAGGTAGCTCTCCATCCGGCGCTGCGGCAGGGTGCCGTCGGCCAGCGCCGCCTGCACCGCGCAGCCCGGCTCGGTGTGGTGGCCGCAGTCGTGGAAGCGGCACTCCGCGGCCAGCTCGGCGATGTCGGCGAAGGCCAGGTCCACGCCCTCGCCGCCGTAGAGGCCGACCTCGCGCAGGCCGGGGGTGTCGATCAGCACGCCCCCGCCGGGCAGCGGGATCAGCTCGCGGGTGGTCGTGGTGTGGCGGCCCTTCTGGTCGATCGAGCGGGCCTCCTGGACGGTCATCACCTCGGCGCCGGCCAGCGCGTTGGTGAGCGTGGACTTGCCCACGCCGGACTGGCCGATCAAGGCGGTGGTGCCGGGAGTGCAGGCGCGGAGCACGTCCATGCCCTCGCCGGTCTCGGCGCTCACCACGAGCACCGTGACCCCGGGCGCGACCGCCTCGACGTCGGCCCGGATGAAGTCGGCGTCGTGGACCAGGTCGGCCTTGGTCAGGACGACGAGCGGTTCGGCGCCGGACTCCCAGGCCAGGGCGAGGAAGCGCTCGATCCGCCCGAGGTCGGGATCGGCCGCCAGGGAGGAGGCGATCAGCACGGCGTCCACGTTGGCGGCCAGCACCTGGCCGTCGGAGCGTTTGCCGGCCACCTTGCGGATGATCGCGGTGGAGCGCGGCAGCAGCGCGGTGACGGCGGCCATCGGCTGGGCGTGGAGGTCCAGGGCCGCCCAGTCGCCCGTGCACGGGCAGTTGATCATGTCGGCGTCGCCCACCGGCCTGGTGTCGAGGCGGACGGTGCGCGGCTCGCCCGTGTCCGGATCGGCGATCACGGCGTCGCACTGGCCGCGGTCGACCCGGAGGATCCGGGCCGGGAGCAGGCCGGCCTCGCCGAGCGGGGCGAACTGCTCCGCGAGCTCGGACGTCCAGCCGTAGCCGGCCGGCGCGGAGCCGACAGCGGATCCGGCATCGCGGGAAGAAGAGGAAGAAGAAGCGGAGAACGACGAAACGGAGGCAGCGTTGGACAACGCGGTGGGCCCTTCGGGAGGAGATCATCCCGGCGGGCTACGGCTGGCGCGAAGGGCTCAGCCGGCGGCCGGGAAAAGGAGGTGAACGCGAGTGCTGCCCTGGGCAGCTATCGGGGCGACAACGACCACGGGGTTCACCTCCTGCTCTCTACTCCTCGGGCGGCCCAACGGCCCCCGAACCGGACGAGTCACACGCTAGCGGAGCCGCCCGACCCCGCCAACCCATTTTTGACCTGCACAAATGCGCTTCACAGACGCCCAGGAAGCCGCCGGAGGGCCACAATTGACCCCGCGCCGAAGCGTCCCCGACGACCGCTCCCCTACCCCCCGTACCGGTGCTTGAGGTTCGGGTCGTCCAGCCACCACGGCCGCATCCCCGCCTCGTCCTCCTCCGGCTGCCCCTGCGCCCGGGCCTCCGCAGCCGCCGCCTCGAAGCGGGCGTCCAGCTCGGCGTCCACGGCCTTGATCTCCTCCCGCCCCTGCACCACCATCCGCCGCACCAGCGCTGCCAGGAACGGCAGCCCGACCAGGTCCCCCAGCACCCAGAACGCGTTGCCGCCCCAGGTCTGGTCCTGCGCCAGGCTCGGCCCCCACGGCCGCCCGAGCGCCACGTAATAGTGCTCGGCGACCAGGTGGCCGCCGTAGATCAGCACGATCCCGAGCCCGGCGTCGAAGATCACCTCGGCGAAGGTGATGAACAGCCCGACCAGGTGCGGGTACTCGTGCCCGACGGGGTCGATCTGCAGCCGCGGCCAGAAGTAGGCGAGGCCCAGCAGCACCAGCGCCAGGTGCAGCAGCACGTTCCCGAACGCGCTGGACACCGACTCCTCGTACCAGGGCGTGAAGTAGAGCAGCCACGGCGGCGCCATCAGCAGCGCGGTCGAGACGGCCGGGAACATCAGCACCTTGGACGGGCGGCTGCGCAGCGCCCGCAGGATCCGCTCCCGCCTGGCCGGCGGCGCGGCTTCGACCAGCAGCGAGACGGGCGCGCCGAGCGCGAGCAGCAGCGGGACGACCATCAGCAGCAGCACGACCTGTACGGCCCGGTCGGTGAAGAGGATCCGGTCGTACACGCCGAGGCCGGAGCAGGTGCACCAGATCCACAGCAGCAGTCCGCCGAGGAAGGCGGCGGTGCGGGTGGGTTGCCAACGCTCGCCGCCGGACCGGTGGACGGTGCGCACCGCCGCCAGGTACCAGGTGCCGAGCAGCACCGAGAGGGCGAGCACCAGCGGCTCGGCCGTCCAGGAGGTGGCCAGGTCGGACCACTGCCACGGCGGCGGTCCGCTGTAGGCGAGCGTGGCGGCCACACCGTCCACCGCGCCGTGCGCCGCGCCGTTCATCCGCCCGCCCACCTCGCTCGTACCCGCCGCCGGGGCGGCGGACGTCGTCCGCACCGCCGCCGGAGCAGAACCGGCGGGCACCCCGGCGGAGGCCGCGGCGCCAGGCCATGATGTCGCCGCGCCACCGGCCGGCCGCACTCGGGGCCCGGCTCTATACCCGAGCGTGGACAAAGCTTTACCGGGCCCCGACAAAGCTTTGCCCAGGCAAAGTTCTGCCCCCGGGGCGATCAGGTCCGCAACCGCGGCGAGTGCCCGGACGTCTGGCAGGATGCCCGTCGGCGATACCCGCCACGTGGGGTGACAAGGGGACGGACAAGAGGTGCGAAGCACTGCACGCGGCGACGGCCGCCGGCTGGCCACGCGCCACCGCAACATCGAGCTGGGCCTGCTGGCGCTCGCGGTGGCCGTCTGTCTGGCGGGACACATCGAGGCCGCTCTGGCGCTGACCGGCAAGATGCCGCCCGGGCTGCTGGTGCACGGCCTGTCGCTGGGCGCGCTCGCCGGGGCGGCGCATCTGGCGGTGCGCCGGTTCGCGCCGTACGCGGATCCGCTGATCCTGCCGCTGGGCGTCTTCCTGACCGGCTTCGGGCTGGTGCTGCTGGACCGGCTGGACTTCAGCTACAAGGCCGCACACGCCGCCAAGGGCGACTACCAGAAGCTCCCGGCGGCGCCGTCGCAGCTGATGTGGGTGTTCATCTCGGTGGCGGCGGCGATCGCGCTGATCGTGCTGGTCAAGCACCACCGCTTCTTCCAGCGCTACGTCTACCTGCTGATGGCGGGTGCGCTGATCCTGCTGGCCGCGCCGGTGGCCTCGCCGGGCGACAGCTTCGGCGCCAAGCGCTGGATCCGGCTGTTCGGGCTCTCGTTCGAGCCGGACGAGTTCGTGAAGGTCGCGATCACGATCTTCTTCGCGGGCTATCTGATGGCCTCCCGGGACGCGCTCGCGCTGGCCGGCCGGAAGGTCTGGGGGATGACCCTGCCGCGCGGTCGGCACGCCGGGCCGGTGCTGGCGATCTGGGTGGTCAGCCTGCTGGTCCTGATCTTCGAACGCGACCTGGGCACCTCGCTGATCTTCTTCGGCGTCTTCATCGTGATGCTGTACGTGGCGACCGAGCGCACCAGCTGGGTGGTGCTCGGCCTCCTGATGGCCGTCGGCGGCGCGGCGGTGGTCGGCACCGTGGAGCCGCACGTGCACGGCCGTGTCGAGGCCTGGCTGCACCCGCTGGACTACTACAAGCCGGTGCACGACAAGGCGATCTCCGAGCAGCCCGCCGAAGCCCTGTTCAGCCTCGGCACCGGGCACCTGACCGGGACCGGCCTGGGCTCGGGCCGGCCCTGGCTGATCGGCTTCGCCGGGCGCAGCGACTTCATCTTCACCACCATCGGCGAGGAGCTGGGCCTCGCCGGGGTGACGGCCGTGCTGCTGGTCTACGTGCTGCTGATCCAGCGCGGCCTGCGCACCGCCGTCGGCCTGACCGACCCGTTCGGCAAGCTGCTCGCCACCGGGCTGTCGGCGGCGCTGGCCCTGCAGATCTTCGTGGTCGTCGGCGGCGTGAGCGGGCTGGTCCCGCTGACCGGCAAGGCGCTGCCGTTCCTGGCGGCCGGCGGTTCGTCGCTGCTGGCGAACTGGCTGATGGTCGCGCTGCTGATCAAGCTGAGCGACTCCTCCGGGCGCACCGCCCTGGATCCGGTCCAGACGTCCCCCGAACCCCTCCCGGCCCGGGCTCGCCCGGCCGAGTGGAGCCCGCAGGGCGAACCGTCGGCCCCCACCCCGACCGGCCCGGGCCAGACGCCCACCCCGGCGTCCACCCCGGCGGTCCCGGGCCCCGCCGCACCGGCCTCGGCCGACCCGTCCGCCCCGACCGAGCTGCATCCCCGGATCGGCCAGGCCCCGAACGGCTACCCGACGCAGCCGGCCACCACCTGACGCCCCGACCGGCCCAAGCGACCGTCGACCCGACCACCCGTCGGCCCTGGCCCGGCCACCCCGACACGGCCGCCCCGACACGGCACAGGGCCTCCCCCGCACCCGCGGGAGAGGCCCTGCCGTTACGTCGCGCCCCTACCTACTGCTGCTCCCACGGCGGCCGCGGAGGCCGCGGCGGGTACCCCGGCATCTGCTGCCCCCCGCTCCCGGGAGGCTCGCCGGACTCCGACGACCCCTGCCCCGGCCCCTGCACCCCCGGTCCCGGCCCCGGCCCCGCCCCCGCCCCCGACGGCCGGTCGCTGTCCGGCGGCGGCGGCCCGGGCCGGTGGTGCGGCCCGCCGCGGGCGGTGAGGCGGCCGCGGACGTTGTCGGCGGCCAGCACGTCGGCCCACCGCTCCGGGTACTCGGAGGGCACGTCGACGTCCTCGCCGTCGTCCTCGCCCCACTCCTCCTCGATGCCCTCGCCGAGCCCGAGTTCGCGGGCGCGCCGGGCGCGTTCGACGGCGCGCCGGGCGGCGACCTCGCGGACGACGGCGGCGGCCGCCTCCTCGTGGGCGCGCTCGTTCTCGGCGCGGGCGTCGGCGGTCTCCAGGGTGGGCCAGCGGCGGTCTATCGCGGCGTTCATGGCGGCGCCGATGAGTACGGCGAGGGCCACCACGAAGATCCACAGCAGTACGGCGACGGGCGCCGCCAGCGAGCCGTACACCGAGGGGCCCTCGACGGAGCTGACCAGGTAGAGCCGGAGTCCGACGCTGCAGAAGACCAGCACGACCAGGGCGACCAGCGCTCCGGGGATGTCCTCGCGCCACGGGGTCGAGACGGGGACGGCCAGGTGGTAGAGGGTGGTGAGCGAGACGATCAGCAGCACGATCGCGACCGGCCAGTACGCGGCGCCGACGAGTCCGGCGATGCCGGGCACCGCGTTCTCCACCAGCCCGGGCCCGGCCATCAGCAGCGGCAGCACCAGCGAGCCGATCACCAGGGCGCCGAGGTAGAGGCCGAGTGACATCAGCCGGGTCTTGACGATGCCCCGCTTGCCGTCGAGCCCGTACATGACGGTGATGGTGTCGATGAAGATGTAGAGCGCCCTGGAGCCGGACCACAGGGACAGCAGGAAGCCGATCGATACGAGGTCGGGCCGGGTGTGGTCGAACACCTGGTTGAGCAGGGGGACGACGACCTCCCTGACGGAGGAGTCCGACAGGACCGTCCCGGAGGCCGAGACGATGTCGTGCTTGAGCCGGTCGATGGTGCCCGCGCCGAGGAACTCGTCGAGGTAGCCGAGGGTGCCGGCCAGGCCGAGCAGCAGCGGTGGAATGGACAGCAGGGTGAAGAAGGCCGCCTCCGCGGCGAGACCGGTGACCCGGTACTCGACGCAGGTGTTGGTGGTGTCCCTGACGAGTTCCCACGCCGTGCGGCGCCAGGTGGCCTGTTTGGCCGCGCGCCGGGAGCCCTTGCCCCGGCGCCGGGAGGGCCGTTCGGGGGTCGGTCTGCTCGTATCGCCTGCTGCTTGCACAGGGCCAACCGTATCGGGCCGGGGCGCTCCGGTTGATCTCCCCCGGGTGGGGGGCGTGTGACCGGGGGCCCGGGCGGGGAGCGGCGGGAACGTCCGGCCGTCCCACATGACGAAACATCAGCGTCCAGCATTCGGATGTTAGTGGACCGCGAGTCATGCCCCGTGCGAATCTCTTGCCATGCCTAGCGCCGGAACCACCTTGGTAGGTCGACTCCACGTCGATCTCCTTCGCGTGTCCAGCGCCATCTGTCCGGTGACCTGAGCGCCACCCCCGCCGCACCACCGCACCCGGCGCCACCCCTCTCGCCGTCCCCTCCGCAACGGACGTGCAGGCGCCCGCCCGGCCTCGGTCACTGCCCTCCCGGTCCTGAGAAACCCGCAGGTCAGAGCAGCACCGCAGGGCTGAGCACGCACCGCGACCCACCCGGCACCAGCGCCACCTGCCCCGAAGGACTTCACCATGGCCACCTCTCCCGAGACCGTCGACCCCACGGCCGACCGCCCCGCCGCGAGCCGCCCCGCCGCGGCCCGCAAGGTGACCCGCCACCGTGGCGAGGGCCAGTGGGGCATGGGCCATCACACGCCGCTGAACGCCAACGAGCAGGTCAAGCGGGACGACGACGGTCTCAATGTGCGGACACGTATTGAGACGATCTACGCGCACCGCGGTTTCGACTCGATCGACCCCGCCGACCTGCGCGGCCGGATGCGCTGGTGGGGCCTCTACACCCAGCGCAAGGAAGGCATCGACGGCGGCAAGACCGCGATCCTGGACCCGCACGAGCTGGACGCCGAGTACTTCATGCTCCGCGTGCGCATCGACGGCGGCCGGCTGACCGTCCCCCAGCTGCGGGCGATCGCCGAGGTCTCCGAGCAGTACGCGCGCGGCACCGCCGACCTGACCGACCGCCAGAACATCCAGTACCACTGGATCCGGATCGAGGACGTCCCGGCGATCTGGCAGAAGCTGGAGGCCGTCGGCCTGTCCACCACCGAGGCCTGCGGCGACACCCCGCGCGTCATCCTCGGCTCCCCGGTGGCCGGCGTCGCCGAGGACGAGATCATCGACGGCACCCCGGCCATCGAGGAGATCAACCGACGCTTCATCGGCAACAAGGACTTCTCCAACCTGCCGCGCAAGTTCAAGAGCGCGGTCTCCGGCTCCCCGCTGCTGGACGTCGCCCACGAGATCAACGACGTCGCCTTCGTCGGCGTGGTCCACCCCGAGCACGGGCCCGGCTTCGACCTGTGGGTCGGCGGCGGCCTGTCCACCAACCCCAAGCTGGGCGTGCGGCTGGGTGCCTGGGTGCCGCTGGACGAGGTCGCCGACGTCTACGGCGGCGTCATCGGCATCTTCCGCGACTACGGCTACCGGCGGCTGCGCAACCGCGCCCGGCTGAAGTTCCTGGTCGCCGACTGGGGGCCGGAGAAGTTCCGTCAGGTGCTGGAGGACGAGTACCTGAAGTACACCCTGGTCGACGGCCCCGCCCCCGCCGAGCCCGCCGGCCGCTGGCGCGACCACGTCGGCGTCCACCGGCAGCGGGACGGCAGGTTCTACATCGGCTTCGCGCCGCGCGTCGGCCGGGTCGACGGCAAGCTGCTCGGCCGGATCGCCGACCTCGCCGCCGCCCACGGCAGCGACCGGGTGCGCACCACCGCCGAGCAGAAGATGCTGATCCTCGACATCGCCGAGGAGCACGTCGACTCGGTCGTGGCCGGCCTGGAGGCGCTCGACCTGCGGGTCACCCCGTCGCCGTTCCGCCGCGGCACCATGGCCTGCACCGGCATCGAGTACTGCAAGCTCGCCATCGTCGAGACCAAGGAGCGCGGCCGCACGCTCATCGACGAGCTGGAGCAGCGCCTGCCGGAGTTCACCGAGCCGCTGACCATCAACATCAACGGCTGCCCGAACGCCTGCGCCCGCATCCAGGTCGCCGACATCGGCCTCAAGGGCCAGCTCGTCACCGACGAGAACGGCGCGCAGGTCGAGGGCTACCAGGTGCACCTCGGCGGCGCGCTCGGCCTGGAGGCCGGCTTCGGCCGCAAGGTCCGCGGCCTCAAGGTGACCAGCGCCGGCCTGCCCGCCTACGTCGAGCGCCTGCTGACCCGCTACCAGGCCGACCGCACCGAGGGCGAGCGCTTCGCCCAGTGGACGGCCCGGGCGAGCGAGGAGCAGCTGTCGTGAGCGAACGAGCCGCCCCGTTCTTCTGCCCCTACTGCGGGGACGAGGACCTGCGCCCCTCCGAGGCCGGGCACGGCGCCTGGGAGTGCCACGGGTGCCGCCGCGCCTTCCAGTTGAAGTTCCTCGGCCTGCTGGCACCGACCGACCACGGGGGTACGTCCGATGAGCAGCACCGCGCCTGACCACGAGCAGGCGGCCGTCCGGGCCGGCCGGGAGTTGGAGGACGCCACCGCGCAGGAGGTCCTGCGCTGGGCGGCCGACACCTTCGGCAAGCGGTTCTGCGTCACCTCCTCCATGGAGGACGCGGTCGTCGCCCACCTGGCCTCCTCGGTGCTCCCCGGCGTGGACGTGGTGTTCCTGGACACCGGCTACCACTTCGCGGAGACCATCGGCACCCGTGACGCGGTGGCCGCGACCATGCCGGTCAACGTCATCACGCTCACCCCGCTGAGGACGGTCGCCGAGCAGGACGCCGAGTACGGGCCGAACCTGCACGACCGCGACCCGGACCTGTGCTGCTCGCTGCGCAAGGTCGAGCCGCTGAACCGCGGCCTCGCCGGCTACGACGCCTGGGCCACCGGGCTGCGCCGGGACGAGTCGCCGACCCGGGCGAACACCCCGGTGGTCTCCTGGGATCCCCGGCGCCGCAAGGTCAAGATCGCCCCGATCGCCCGGTGGACGCAGGAGGACGTGGACGCGTACGTCGCCGCCAACGGCGTGCTGCTCAACCCGCTGCTGTGGGAGGGCTACACGTCGATCGGCTGCTCGCCGTTGTCCTGCACCCGCAAGCCCGCCGAGGGTGAGGACGCCCGGGCCGGCCGCTGGTCCGGCTCCGGCAAGACCGAGTGCGGCATCCACCTCTGAAGCCCTGGCGCACCGCCCCGCCTGACGCACCATCCGACGCACCAACACGCGACGCATCACCTGACGCATCACCTGACGAACCGTCAACTACCTTGTGAGGACGACCCCGTGACAGCACACACCCTGGCCGCCGACGGAGCCGCAGGGGCGGCCCGCACGGCCGCCCCCTGCGAGCGCGGCGCCACCGTGTGGCTGACCGGGCTGCCGAGCGCCGGCAAGACCACGCTGGCCTTCGCGCTGGCCGAGCGGCTGCGCGCCGAGGGCCACCGGGTCGAGGTCCTGGACGGCGACGAGATCCGCGAGTTCCTCTCCAAGGGCCTCGGCTTCTCCCGCGAGGACCGGCACACCAACGTCACCCGGATCGGCTTCGTCGCCGAGAAGCTCGCCGCCAACGGCGTCAAGGTGCTCGCCCCGGTGATCGCCCCGTTCGCCGACTCCCGCACCGCCGTGCGCGAGCGGCACGCCGCGGCCGGCACCGACTTCCTGGAGGTCCACGTCGCGACCCCGGTCGAGCTGTGCGCCGAACGGGACGTCAAGGGCCTGTACGCCAAGCAGGCCGCCGGCGAGATCTCCGGCCTCACCGGCGTGGACGACCCGTACGAGGCTCCGGCCCACCCGGAGCTGCGCCTGCAGACGCAGGGCCGCGCGGTCGCCGAGTCGGCCGCCGAGCTGCACGCCTTCCTGACCGAGAGGGGCCTGGCATGACCACCGCGACCCAGCACACGGTGCAGGCCGACGAGACCCCGTTCGCGCTGTCCCACCTGGACGCGCTGGAGGCCGAGTCGGTGCACATCTTCCGCGAGGTCGCGGGGGAGTTCGAGCGCCCGGTGATCCTGTTCTCCGGCGGCAAGGACTCCATCGTCATGCTGCACCTGGCGCTGAAGGCCTTCGCGCCCGCGCCGGTGCCCTTCTCCCTCCTGCACGTCGACACCGGGCACAACTTTCCCGAGGTCATCGCCTACCGCGACCGCGTCGTGGCGGAGCACAACCTGCGCCTGCACGTCGCCCACGTCCAGGACTTCATCGACCGCGGCGTGCTGCGTGAGCGCCCCGACGGCACCCGCAACCCGCTGCAGACCGTGCCGCTGCTGGACGCCATCGAGAAGGGCCGCTTCGACGCGGTCTTCGGCGGCGGCCGCCGCGACGAGGAGAAGGCCCGCGCCAAGGAGCGCGTTTTCTCGCTGCGCGACGAGTTCGGCGCCTGGGATCCCCGCCGCCAGCGCCCCGAACTGTGGTCGCTCTACAACGGCCGGCACGCCGTCGGCGAGCACGTGCGCGTCTTCCCGCTCTCCAACTGGACCGAGCTGGACGTCTGGCAGTACATCGAGCGCGAGGGCATCGACCTCCCGGAGATCTACTACGCGCACGAGCGCGACGTCTTCTCCCGCAGCGGCATGTGGCTGACGGCCGGCGAGTGGGGCGGCCCCAAGGACAGCGAGCCCGTCGAGCGGCGGCTGATCCGCTACCGCACCGTCGGCGACATGTCCTGCACCGGCGCCGTCGACTCCGACGCCACCACCATCCAGGCCGTGATCGCCGAGATCGCCGCCAGCCGCCTCACCGAGCGCGGCGCCACCCGCGCCGACGACAAGGTGTCCGAGGCCGCGATGGAAGACCGCAAGCGCGAGGGGTACTTCTAACCATGACCGCCACCACCCAGGCCAGCACCACCCAGGAAGCCACCGCCACCTCGCTGCTGCGATTCGCCACCGCCGGCTCCGTGGACGACGGCAAGTCCACCCTCGTCGGCCGCCTGCTGCACGACTCCAAGTCGGTGCTCGCCGACCAGCTGGAGGCCGTCGAACACGCCTCCCGCAGCCGCGGCCAGGAGGCGCCCGACCTCGCACTGCTCACCGACGGCCTGCGCGCCGAGCGCGAGCAGGGCATCACCATCGACGTCGCCTACCGCTACTTCGCCACCCCCCGGCGGCGGTTCATCCTCGCCGACACCCCCGGGCACGTGCAGTACACCCGCAACATGGTGACCGGCGCCTCCACCGCCGAGCTCGCCGTCGTCCTGGTCGACGCCCGCAACGGCGTCGTCGAGCAGACCCGCCGGCACGCCGCCGTCGCCGCCCTCCTGCGCGTGCCCCACATCGTCCTCGCCGTCAACAAGATGGACCTGGTCGACTACGCGGAGCCCGTCTTCGCCGCCATCGCCGCCGAGTTCACCGCCTACGCCGCCTCGCTCGGCGTGCGCGACGTGCTCGCCGTCCCGATCTCCGCCCTCGCCGGGGACAACGTCGTCGAGCCCTCCGCGCACATGGACTGGTACGGCGGCCCGACCCTGCTCGAGCACCTGGAGACCGTCCCGGTCGCCAACGACCCCAGCGCCGAACCCGCCCGCTTCCCCGTCCAGTACGTGATCCGCCCGCAGACCGGCGACCACCCCGACTACCGCGGCTACGCCGGCCAGCTGGCCTCCGGCGTGCTGCGCGTCGGCGACACCGTCACCGTCCTGCCCTCCGGCCACACCACCACCGTCGCCGGCATCGACGCGCTCGGCCGCGAGAGCGACATCGCCTGGGCCCCCCAGTCGGTCACCGTCCGCCTCGCCGACGACCTCGACATCTCCCGCGGCGACCTCCTCGCGGCCGGCCCCGCCCCCGTCCCCACCAAGGACATCGAGGCGACCGTCAGCCACCTCAACGAGCGCCCGCTGCGTGCCGGCGACAAGGTGCTGCTCAAGCACACCACCCGCACCGTGCGCGCGCTCGTCAAGGAGATCTCCTACCGCATCGCCCTGCCGACCAAGGCGGGCGACACCCTCGAACAGCGCAGCGGCGCCGAGGGCTTGAACGTCAACGACCTCGGCCACGTGGTGCTGCGCACCGCCGAGCCGCTGGCCCTCGACGCCTACTCCGACAACCGCCGCACCGGCTCGTTCCTGCTGATCGACCCGGCCGACGGCACCACCCTCACCGCCGGCATGGCGGGCGAGGCCTTCGCAGCCGTACGCACCACCACCGGCGCGGCTTCCGGCGACGAGGAGGACTGGGTCTCATGACCGGCGAGGCGTTCTCGGACATGGACAAGGAAGGCGGGCGCATCGGCAGCGGCGCCCTCGGCAGCGGCCAGGGCGGCCTGACCCGATGTGCGGGCCGACAGAGCTGAGTCGCGCCCCTCGGCCGCCCCACCGGGGCGACCGACATGCCCCCGAGACCGCCTCCCGACGGTCCGTCCACGAACAGGACTCCACCATGGCCCCGAACCCGGCATCCCCGCACAGCCCGTCCCCTCATGCGCACGCCCGCCCCAACGCCGGCCGGATCAGACGCTCCGCTGCCGCCGCCGCGGCCGGCCTGACCGCCGTCGCCCTGCTGTCCGCCTGCAGCTACGGCGCCAAGGCCGACAAGTCCTCCGACAGCAAGGCCGACACCGCGGCCACCGCCGGGAGTTCCGGCGCCAAGCTCTCCGCGGACACCGTGAAGATCGGCTACTTCGCCAACCTCACCCACGGCACCCCGCTGGTCGGCCTCCAGGAAGGCCTCTTCCAGAAGGAGCTGGGCGCCACCCAGGTCAAGACGCAGGTCTTCAACGCGGGCCCGGCCGAGATCGAGGCCCTCAACGCGGGCTCGATCGACATCGGCTGGATCGGCCCCTCCCCCGCCATCAACGGCTACACCAAGTCCGACGGCAACTCGCTGAGGATCATCGGCGGATCGGCCTCCGGCGGCGTCAAGCTCGTGGTCAACCCGGACAAGGTCGCCTCCCTGGACGACCTCAAGGGCAAGAAGATCGCCACCCCCCAGCTGGGCAACACCCAGGACGTGGCGCTGCTCAACTACCTCGCGGGCAAGGGCTTCAAGGTCGACGCCGCCTCCGGCGCCGGGGACGTCTCGGTGGTGCGCACCGACAACAAGGTCACCCCCGACGCCTACAGGTCCGGCTCCATCGACGCCGCCTGGGTGCCCGAGCCCACCGCCTCCAAGCTGGTCACGCTCGGCGCGAAGGTCCTGCTCGACGAGAAGGACGTCTGGCCGGACAAGAAGTTCGTGATCACCAACATCATCGTCTCGCAGAAGTTCCTCAAGGAGCACCCGGACGTGGTGGAGGCCGTGCTGCGCGGCTCGGTGAAGACCAACGCCTTCATCAAGGCCGACCCGGCCAAGGCCAAGGCCGACGCCAACGAGGCCATCCGGAAGGAGGCCGGCAACGCCCTGGAGCCGGTGGTCCTCGACCCGGCCTGGCAGGACATCGACTTCCTGGACGACCCGCTGGCGAACACCCTGCAGGCCGAGGCCGACCACGCCGTCACCGCCGGGCTCCTCAAGAAGCCCAACCTGACCGGCATCTACGACCTCACCCTGCTGAACAAGGTCCTCGCGGCCCAGGGCCAGCCCCCCGTGGCGGACGCCGGGCTCGGCGCCAAGTAGCGCCGACGACCCCTCCAGTTCCGCGGTCCGGTCCCCGCCCGCCCGGTCGATCCCCGATCGATGCCCACCGGGACGGGCGGGGCCCGGACCCCGGCTCCGCAGTCCTTGCCAGACCACTCACGCAGGAGGTGCCCGGATGACCCCGGCACTGACCACGTCGGCGCACGCCTCCGGCTCCGACGCCGCCGGCCCGCCCGCCGTCCGGATCTCGCACGTGCACAAGTCCTTCGGCCGCCCCGGCGCGCAGACCCACGTCCTGGACGACATCACCCTCGACGTCGCGCCCGGCGAGTTCGTCACCCTGCTCGGCGCCTCCGGCTGCGGCAAGTCCACCCTGCTCAACCTCGTCGCCGGCCTCGACAAGCCCACCGCCGGCACCATCGAGGTGCCCGGCGCCCGCCCCGCCCTGATGTTCCAGGAGCATGCGCTGTTCCCCTGGCTCACCGCCGGCCGGAACATCGAACTCGCCCTCAAACTCGCCGGCGTGCCCCGCCCCGAACGCCGCCCCGAGGCCGAGCGCCTGCTCGAACTCGTCCGCCTCGACGGCTCGTACGGCAAGCGGGTGCACGAGCTGTCCGGCGGCATGCGCCAGCGCGTCGCGATGGCCCGGGCCCTCGCCCAGGGCAGCAAGGTCCTCCTGATGGACGAGCCGTTCGCCGCCCTCGACGCCATCACCCGCGACGTGCTCCACGACGAGATCACCCGCATCTGGGCCGAACGGCAGCTGTCCGTCCTCTTCGTCACCCACAACGTGCGCGAGGCCGTCCGGCTCGCCCAACGCGTCGTGCTGCTCTCCTCCCGGCCCGGCCGCATCGCCCGCCAGTGGCACATCGACCTGCCGCAGCCGCGCCGCATCGAGTCCGCCGGCGTCGCCGACCTGTCCATCGAGATCACCGAAGAACTGCGTGGGGAGATCCGCCGCCATGGCCAGCACTGACACCGCCCCCGCCAGGAACGACAGCGACACCGCCGGCGTCGGCGCCGGCCTCGACGCCCTCGACACCGTCACCGCCCACCGCGGATCCCTCGGCGAGGCACTGCGGACGAAGGCACTGCCGCCGCTGGTCGGCGTGCTCGTGGTGGTCGCGCTCTGGCAGGGCGCCTACAGCCTGCACCTCGCGTCCTCGTACATCCTGCCCAGCCCCGCCGACGTGTGGCACTCCGCACAGGACCTCTGGTACCAGGGCACCTTGTTCTCGATCATCTGGACCAGCGTCTGGCGCGGCCTGTCCGGCTTCCTGCTCGCCGTCGTCATCGGCACCCCGATCGGGCTGGTCGTCGCCCGCGTCAGGCCGGTGCGCACCGCCATCGGCCCGGTGCTGCAAGGCCTGCAGTCGCTGCCCTCGGTCGCCTGGGTGCCGGCCGCCGTCATCTGGCTCGGCATCAACGACTCGATGATGTACGCGGTGATCCTGCTCGGCGCCGTCCCCTCCATCGCCAACGGGCTGGTGGCCGGCATCGACCAGGTGCCGCCGCTGTTCCTGCGCGCCGGCCGCACCATCGGCGCCACCGGCCTGACCGGCGCCCGCCACGTCCTGATCCCGGCGGCGCTGCCCGGCTACCTCGCCGGCCTCAAGCAGGGCTGGGCGTTCTCCTGGCGCTCCCTCATGGCCGCCGAACTCGTCGCCTCCTCCCCCGACCTCGGCCGCGGCCTGGGCCGCTACCTGGAGGACCAGCGCGAGTTCTCCGACATGTCCGGCGTCCTGCTCGGCATCATCCTCATCCTCTTCGTCGGCATCGCCATCGAACTGCTCGTCTTCACCCCGGTCGAACGCCGGGTCCTGCGCAACCGCGGCCTGCTGGCCACCGGCAAGTGAGGCACCGCTGATGCCCGCCCTCCTCCTCATCGCCCACGGCAGCCGCGACCCGCGCCACGCCGCGACCGTGGCCGCGCTCGTCGAGGAGATGCGGGCCCAGCGGCCCGGCACCGACGTCACCACCGCCTACCTGGACCACTGCGCGCCGCGGATCCCGCAGGTGGTGGGACGGACGGCGGACGCGGTGGCCGTGCCGCTGCTGCTCAACCGGGCGTTCCACGCCAAGCACGACATCCCCGCGGCCCTGCGCGCCGCCGGCGCCCGGCTGCCGGTGGCGGACGTGCTCGGCCCCTCGCCCCTGCTGCTCGCCGCCCTGGACCGCAGGCTCGCCGAGGCCGGTCTGGATGTCGCCTCCCCCGCCGCCCGCGCCCGCGCCGGCGTCGTGCTCGCGGCGGCCGGCTCCTCCGACCCGGCCGCCGACGCGGCGACCCGCGCGGTGGCCGCCGAGTGGCGCCGCACCCGCGGCTGGGCCGCCGTCGAGGTCGCCTACGCCTCCGCGACCGGCCCGCGTGTCCCCGACGCCCTTGCCGCCCTGCGTGCCGCGGGCGCCGCCCGTACCGCCGTCGCCCCCTACCTGCTGGCCCCCGGCCTCCTGCCCGACCGCATCGCGGCGGCCTCGGACGGGGCGGACGTGCTGGCCGACGTCCTCGGCCCCGCCCCCGAGCTGGCGGCCCTGCTGCTGCAGCGCCACGACGAGGCCCGCCAGGCACTGCGGGCCGTCCCGGCCCTCACCGCCTGAGCCGGATCCGGGCTCAGGCGTGGTCCAGGACGCTGTGCTCACTGAGGTCGGCGGCGTGCCGGGCCACAGTGCGGTAGTCCGCGTCGTCGTGGAGAACAGTGACCCGCCGCAACGTGAAGGAGTCCGAGGGGTGGCCCGAGAGGGCGTCGGCCAGTCCGGCGGAGAGCTGGTAGACGCGGCCCGCCGGGCCGGCGATGAGCGCGGTGGGGGTGGCGTCGGCCGCGGGGCGGACGGTGCGGCGGGCGGTTCGCCACTGGTCGTCGGAGCGCAGCTCGACCTCGGCGTCGCGGCCGGCCCCCAGGAGGGCGTTGGTGACGCCCGCGATGGAGCCGTCCGGGCGGCCGAGCAGGCCGTCCAGGTGGAGCAGGGCGCCGCCGCCGGCCACCTCGACGCGCCGCACGGCGGCCGGGTTCCCCAGCGGGACCTGCCAGACGGTGCCGTCGTCCCACTTGCCGAGGATCAGGCGGCCCTCCCGGTAGACGATGCCGTTGAGGCCGTACGAGCCGGGGGCGGCGGTGAGCCGCTGGTCGCGCACCAGGACGGCGGCGGCGCCGTCCGGCGTGACCCGGTAGACCACCGGGGCGAAGGAGTCGGTGACGTACGCGGTGCCGTCCGGGCCGAGCGCGATGTCGTTGGCCAGGTGGCTCCCGCCGTCGGCGGCGACGGCGGCGAGGTCGGTGTAGAAGAGGCGGCGGCCGGTGTCCAGGTCGTAGGCGCCGATCCCGGCGAGCCTGCCCAGGGTCGCGGCGCCGCTGCGCTCGCCGATGCCGTTGTCGAGGTTGGTGACCAGGACGCGGCGGCGGACCGGGTCGATCCGCAGGCCGGCGATCTCGGTCAGCGTGCCGGGGTCGTCCACCAGGGTGCGGACGCTCCCGTCGGTGCCGACGGCGGAGACGGTGCCGTGCCGCAGCGAGCCGAGCAGGAAGCGGTGGTGGGCGGCGTCCCAGGCGCCCGACTCGGGCACCAGGGCGGGCGCGTGGCCGGTGATCACGGCCGGGGCCGGGCAGGCCGCGGCAGCGGCGGCGGGCCCGGTGGCGGCCGTGCCGAGCAGGGCGGTGGCCGCGGCGGCGACCAGGGCCCGGCGGAGGGTACGGTGCTGACGGTTGTTCATGGGGAGTCCCTTGCACGAGCGTTCCGTTGACGTGGTCAAGCCTCGCGCGGCCGGGCGGATCGCAGCAGTGCGTGGGAATACTGGTAGCTCGACTACCAGGGAGGACGGGGGAGATGGCCGAGGTGGACGATGCCCAGGAGCGCCGGACGGCGCTGTCGAGCTTCCTGCGCAGCCGCCGGGCGCGGCTGACACCGCAGGACGTGGGGCTGGCGCCGGGGGTGCGGCGCCGCACGCCGGGGCTGCGGCGGGAGGAGCTGGCGCTGCTCGCGGGCGTCGGGGTGACCTGGTACACGTGGTTGGAGCAGGGGCGGGACATCCACCCGTCCCCGGAGGTGCTGGGGAGCCTCGCCCGGACGCTGCGGCTGGACCGGGCGGAGACGGCGTACCTGTTCCGGCTGGCCGGCAGCCACCCGCTGGACGGCGAGGTGGCCGCGCCGGGGGACGTCCCGGTCCCGTTGCTGCGGCTGATGCACGCGCAGTGGCCGGCGCCGTCCTTCGTGATGGACGCCAACTGGGACATCCGCGCCTGGAACCCGGGCGCGGACGCGCTGTTCGGCCTGACCGGCCGGCCGCCGCAGGAGTGCAACCTGGCCTGGGTGGTGTTCGGCAACCCCGTGCACCGGGCCCGGGTCGAGCACTGGGAGGAGCACGCCCGCCACTTCCTGGCGCAGCTGCGCTCCGCCTACGCCGAGCGCGGCGGGGAGGCGACGGCGGTGGGGCGCCATCTGGCGCGGATGATCCGGCAGGTGGGCGGCGAGTATCCGGAGGCGGACCGCTGGCTGGACGAGCACCAGGTCGCCGAGCGCTCGGGCTCCGAGAAGGTGATCCGCCACGAGGCGGTGGGCGTGCTGCGGATCGACCAGCACGTGCTGCTGGCCTCGGGGGGCCTGCAGTTGATCGTGATGGCACCGCGTGATGCCGCGACGGAAGAGCGGCTGCGCGCGCTGGCTCCGGCCCCGGCGGTGGCGGCGACCCGCTGAGCAGGGGGTGCGCCGCCCCGGAACGCCGACGGGCCCCGCACCCCCTGCTGCGAGGGGGTGCGGGGCCCGTCCGGTGCCGTGCGGGCGGCCGTCAGTCGATGCTGCGGCGCTGGCGCCCGGTGCCGTAGTTGGTGCCGGACTTGGCGCCGCTGCCGGGCTTGGCGCGCCCGGCGGAGCGGCCGATGAAGCCGGCCGCCTGCGGGCGCTCGCCCTGGGTGGCGGCGCCCATCCGCTGCTTGGGGCGGGGGCGGCGCGGGTTGCCGTTCATGTCGACGTCGGTGGGCAGCCCGGAGCGCTTGCCGGCGCGGCGGCGCGGGGCGCCGGCCTTGGCTCCGGCGCGTCCGGCGGCCGTGTCCTCCGGGGTGGTCCCCGCGGCGGCCTGGGCCACCGGGACGGCGACCGCGACCGGGACGCCGCTCGGCGTGCGGGCGCCGGTGATCCGGGCCAGGTCGGCGTCGCCCGGGCGGATCTTGGTGACGGTCGGGCGGATGCCGGCCACCGTCATCAGCCGGTTGACCTCGCGGCGCTGCTCGGGCAGCACGAGGGTGACGACCGTGCCGGACTCGCCGGCCCGGGCGGTGCGGCCGCCGCGGTGCAGGTAGTCCTTGTGGTCGACCGGCGGGTCGACGTTGACGACCAGGTCCAGGCCCTCGATGTGGATGCCGCGCGCGGCGACGTTGGTGGCGATCAGCGCGGTGACGTGGCCGTCGCGGAACTGGTCGAGGACCCGGTTGCGCTGCGGCTGGGACTTGCCGCCGTGCAGCGCCGCGGCCCTCACGCCGTTGCCGAGCAGCTGCTTGGCGAGCCGGTCGGCGCCGTGCTTGGTGTGCACGAACATGATCACGCGGCCCTCGCGGGAGGCGATGTGCGCGGCAGCGGAGGCCTTGTCGGACTGGTCGAGCTGGAGGACGTGGTGGTCCATGGTGGTGACCGCGCCGGCCGACGGGTCGACCGAGTGGGTGACCGGGTCGTTCAGGAAGCGCTTGACCAGCCGGTCGACGTTGCCGTCCAGGGTGGCGGAGAACAGCATCCGCTGCCCGCCCTCGGCGACCTGCTCCAGCAGCTTGCTGACCTGCGGCAGGAAGCCCATGTCGGCCATCTGGTCGGCCTCGTCCAGGACCGTGATGGCCACGTCGGACAGGACGACGTCGCCGCGCCCGATCAGGTCGTCCAGCCGGCCCGGGGTGGCGACCAGGACCTCGGTGCCGCGGCGCACCGCGTTGGCCTGCCGGTTGATCGACATGCCGCCGACGACGGTGGTGATCCGCAGGTTGACGGCGGTGGCGTACGGGGTGAGTGCCTCGGTGACCTGCTGGGCCAGCTCACGGGTGGGCACCAGGACGAGCGCCAGCGGGTACCGGGCGACGGCACGGCGCCCGGCGGTGCGGGTGAGCAGCGGCAGGCCGAAGGCCAGGGTCTTGCCGGAGCCGGTACGGCCGCGGCCGAGCACGTCGCGCCCGGCGATCGAGTCGGGCAGCGTCGCGGACTGGATCGGGAACGGCTCGGTGACGCCTTCGCGGCCGAGCGCGGAGAGGATCCCCTTGGGCATCTCCAGCTCGGCGAAGGTGGCTGCCGGGGGCCGGGCCGGGGTGCCTTCGACGACGGTGAAGTCGGCGGCCTCGGGCGTGACGGCGCGGTTCTGCTTGGGGGCGCCGCTGCGGTTGCGCGGCTTGCGCGAGCGGTCGCCGCCCGCCGTGCGGCGGGTCTGGTCGGTGGTGCGGGGGCCGCGGTCGCGCGGCGTGCGGGCAGGGGTGGTCATGGGTTCTCCGTCCGTCGGGTCGGCAGCCCGCGGTGCGGGCTGGTCGGCCGTGGGATTGGGAGTGCGCCGCCCCGGCCGTACTGCGGCATGAACGGGGGCCCGCACCGTGCGGTGCGGGCCCCCGGCTTCGCGATGATCGCGAGTCAGCGTGGAGGCTGACGTCAGCCGATGATCTGGATGTTCTCGGCCTGCGGGCCCTTCTGGCCCTGGGTGACGTCGAACTCGACCTTCTGGCCCTCGAACAGCTCGCGGAAGCCCTGGGCCTGGATGTTCGAGTAGTGGGCGAACACGTCAGCGCCGCCGCCGTCCTGCTCGATGAAGCCGAAGCCCTTTTCGCTGTTGAACCACTTCACGGTGCCGGTAGCCATAACCGTCTCCTCTAAAACTGGGGCATCAGGGACTCACACCTCGTGAATCCCCAAGTAGCCGCGATCCCCATCCGGAGACTGAAACACCGGACAAAACAAATGCGCCTGTTGGCGTTGGAACCAGCAGGCGCACACAAACGTTCATGGGAACCAAAACTGCAACTGACTCGACTCTAGCACGGGGGCACCCCGACCGACCGGGGATTTTCCGCCGAACAGGTCACGTTTGGCGCCCCCGGCAAAGGGGCAGGCGGCGCCCCGCCGAAGCGGGGCGCCGCCTGCTTTCCCGAGCGGTCCGTCAGCGCCGGCCGGCCGGCTCCGGCACGCCGTGCGCACCCGCCGGCAGGGCCGGGCCGTCGTCGTGGCCGTGGCCGGGGCGGACGCTGTCGGCGTGGCCGGGCCACCAGGCGCGGTGGCCGAGCAGCGCGGTGAGGGACGGGGTGAAGAACATCGCCATCACGAAGGCCGCCAGCACGATGCCGAAGGCCAGCGAGAAGCCGAGCTCCATGAAGAGCACGTTGCCCGCGAGCATGAAGGTCGCGAAGGACGCCGCCAGGATGAAGCCGGCCGCGGCGACGGTCGGGCCGCCGTGCTTGATGGCCTCGGCGGCCGCCTCGCGCGGGGAGCGGCCCTCGCGGGCCTCCTCGCGGAGGCGGGCGATGATCAGGATGTTGTAGTCCGTGCCGATCGCCACCACGAAGAGGTAGATGAAGATCGGCAGCATGAACATCAGGCCGGGCTCGCCCTTGAGGTTCTGGAACACCAGGGTGGTGGCACCGAGGGTGCCGCCGAAGCCGAGGCCGACCGAGGCCATCAGGTACCAGGGCGCGACCACGCTGCGCAGCTGCAGGCCCAGGATGATCATGATGAGCAGGGCCGCGATCGGGAAGACCAGCGTGTAGTCGTGCACCATCGCGGTGTTGATGTCCTTGTACACCGAGGTGATGCCGCCGACCAGGGCCTTGCTGTCGGCCGGGGCCGAGGCGTGGGCGGTGTCGCGCACCTTCGCGATGGTGTCGATGGCCTTGTTGGAGGCCGGTGCGTCGTTGAGCATCACGGTGAAGTCACCGGTGGTGCCGTCGGCGTTGATCGTCTTGTTCTGGGCGCTGGGCGCGACCACGGAGGCCACCCCGGGGACGCCCTGGAGCTTCCCGGCGAAGTCCTTGATCGCCGAGTCGCCGAGCTTGGCGCCGTTGGTGCTGGTCAGGAAGACGTGGCTCGGGTCGGTGGCGCCGGCCGAGAACGCGTTCATCAGCTTGTCCTGGACGACCATCGACTCCTTGCCCTTGGGCATCGAGCTGCCCGCCAGGTCGTAGGTGCCGTTGTAGTTGACGCCGGCCAGGGCCAGCACCAGCAGGAGGCCGCCGGAGGCCAGGGCGACCAGGCCGGGCTTCTTGCCGGTCACCCGGCCGAGCGCGGCGAAGCGGGCGTTCTTCGGCTCCTGCATCCACTTCTTGCCCGGCCAGAACACGGCCTTGGACGGGATGACGGCGAGCACGGCGGGGGCCAGGGTCAGCGAGACCAGGGCGGTCGCGATGACGGCGATGGCCAGTGCCGGGCCGAGCGCGGTGAACATGCCGAGGCTGGAGAGGACCAGCACGGCGAAGGCGACGGCGACGGCACCGGCGGCGGAGGCGATCGCCTCACCGACCCGGCCGACGGCGTTGGCCACGGCCGTCTTGCGGTCCTCGCCCAGGCGCAGCCGCTCGCGGTAGCGGAAGGCCAGGAACAGGAAGTAGTCCGTGCCGACGCCGAGGACCACGATGATCAGGATCGCGGAGGTCATCGGCGAGGACTTCAGGTCGAAGATCTTGATCGCGTCGGCGATCAGGCCGTTGGCCACCGGCATGGCTATCGCCAGCGAGAGGATGACCGGCAGGATGCCGGCCAGGATGCTGCGGAAGATGATGCCGACGATCAGGATGACCAGCAGCAGGCTGCCGAGCATGACGATGAAGTCGGTGGCGCCGGAGGCGTCCTGCTGGTCGAGGCTGCTGGCGGCCTGGCCGCCGACCTGGAACTTCAGTCCGGTGCCGTCGGCGAGCTTGGAGCCCTCACTGCGCAGCTTCTTGGCCGCGTCGGTGTACTCCGTGCTCTGCATCTTGGTCTTGTCGATGGCGACCATGGACAGCGCGTACTTGCCGTCCTTGGACTTCGACGCCTTGGCGTCGACCGGCAGGATCTTCTCGACCGCGGGGATGTTCGCGGCGGTCAGACCGTTGACGACCTTGTCCATCGAGGCCTGGTCGGCGTCGTTGAGCGCCTGGCCGTCGTTGCGCTCGAAGAGCAGCAGCGCGGCGGGCGTGAAGCTCGACGGGAAGGCCTGCTCCTGGAGCTGCGCGGCCTGGATCGACTCGTAGTGCTTGGGAAGGAACGCGGACTCGTCCGTCTGGGAGGTGACCTTCGGCGCCGCGGCGACGATGGCGATCATCGCGACAACCCACGCGATGATCACCCACCACGCGCGACGAACGACGAAGTGTCCTAGTCGGTGGAACATGCTCGATGCCTCCTGGGCATGGTTCACCGCAGCCCTTGGGGGACGGGACGCTGGGCGACGGCAAGGACCGGCCCGGGAAGTGCCGAGGAGGCACCCCTTGCCGGTCGGCAGGTAAGTAGGTCTGGGCATCATCCTACGAGTACTTGCTTGCCGCCCGGCAAGGAGCCCCCGTATTCCAACCCCCGTACAAGGGCCACCCCGAAACGGCCCCGCCCCAGTTTCTCCCGAGCACAAGCCGGTTGACCTCGTGCTCCGGGTGGAGACACCTCCCCCTCAGGGTGGAGGCAGGTCCCCTACCCCCAAGGAGGAGTTCTCGGGGTCGGGGACCAGGGAAAACCCCACCCCGCCCCCGAGGAGACCCCCGAGGCGACCCCGGGGAAGGGCCGGCCACCAGCGCGGATCACCGGCTGCAGGGTCGGTGCCCGAGCCGCCGACCGGCGCCGCGGGCGGCCGTCGGGGCCGCAGGCGACCGCCGGCCCGCAGCGCGCGGGGCCCGGCGTCCGTGCGTCATGATGATCACCGCCCGGGAGCCCCCGGGTGAACGCCGCCGGAACGGAGCCCAGTCATGATCCCCTTCGACGAGGGCCGGGCCCGGCTGCTGCTCGCCCGCGCCTGCGCGTCCGCCGGACTGCCCGCACCCGGCGACGCCCGGCTGCTCGCGCTCGGCGAGAACGCCGTATTCGACCTCGGCGACCCGGCCGTGGTCGCCAAGGTCGGCCGCGGCCCCGAACTGTACGACCGGGCGCACCGCGAACTGACCGTCGCCCACTGGCTGGCCGGCCAGGACGTCCCCGTGGTGCGGCCGTGCGACGCGGTGGCGTCCGAGCCGCAGTCCGCCGACGGCCACCCGGTCACCTTCTGGCACCGGCTCGCCCCCGCCGTCCACCCGGCTCGCCCGGTCGACCTCGCCCCGCTGCTGCGCGCCCTGCACCGGCTGCCGGTGCCGCCCGTCCCGCTCGGCCGGCGCGACCTGCTGGCCCCCGTCGAACGCTGGCTGGCCTCCGCCGAGGGGCACGTCGCCCCCGAGGACGTCGCCTTCCTGCGCGACCGCCGGGACGCCTTCGAAGCCGCCCTGTCCGGCCTCGCCCCGCGGCTGCAGCCCGGGGTGATCCACGGTGACGCCCTGCCCCGCAACGTCCACGTCGGCCCGGACGGGCCGGTCCTGCTCGACCTCGAGTTCGTCGCCGACGACCTGCGCGAACACGACCTGGTAGTCCTCGCGCTCGCCCACGACCGCTACGGCGTGCCCGGCGAGGAGTACCGCGCGTTCACCGAGGCGTACGGCTGGGACGTGCGCGACTGGCCCGGCTTCACCGTGCTGCGCGGGGCCCGGGAGACCGCCAGCGCCTCCTGGGTGGCGCAGCAGGCGGCGAGCAGCCCCGCCGCGTCGGCGGAGTTCCGGCGGCGCGTCGACTCCCTGCGGGACGGGGCCACCGAGGTGCGCTGGTACCCCTTCTGACGGCGGCCCGATACCCCGGCCCGCGGGCGGGCGCCAACCGGGGCGGGTGTGAGAAGGCTCTTAGAACGGAGCGGTCCGCCGCGCAACCGGGGCACGTACGCTCGGCGTCCTACCGGACAGTCGTCCTGACCCGAGAGACCGGCACCCTACTCGCCCCTCAGGAGCCGCCGCCATGCACCGGACCGCCCCGCGCCCCTCCACCCCGACCCGCCCCTCCCGCTCCCGGCGCCGGCTGATCGCGGGCTGCGTCGCGGTGGCCGCCGTCCTGGGTCTGGCCGCCTGCGGGACGGCCAGCGGGGCGCTGCAGCCGCCGAGCACCACCCGGCCGAGCGGGACGGCGGCGACCACGCTCGGGCCGACGCCCGGCTCCGACGGCCTGCCGCCGGCGTCCGGCACCGCCGGGTCCTCCGGGTCTACGGGGTCCGCGGGGTCCACCGCCTCCTCCGCGGCGCCCGCGCCGGCGTCGCCCGCGTCTCCCGCGTCTCCCGCTCCGGCGACTCCGGGCGTCCCCGCGAAGCCGCGCACGCCCGCGCCCCCGTCCCCGGACTCCCCCGCCGCGCCGGCCACGCCCGCCGCCCCGGCCTCCCCCATCGCGTCCGCCTCGCCCGCCGCGCCGCCCCCGCACACCGGGGCGGGCACGGTGATCGGCTCCACCGCCTCCGGCGGCCGCACCGTCGCGCTCACCTTCGACGACGGCCCCGGCCCCGCGACCGGCCAGATACTCGACCTGCTCGCCCAGTACCACGTCAAGGCCACCTTCTGCGAGATCGGCCAGAACGCCGCCGCCAACCCGGCCGCGGTCAAGCGGGTCCTGGCCGCCGGGCACCGGCTGTGCGACCACAGCGTCCACCACCCGCAGCCGTTCGCGAAGCTCCCGCACGACCAGGCGGTGTACGAGATCACCGCCGCCCGGGACATGATCGTCCAGGCCGCCGGCCCCGGCACCCAGGTCTCCTGGTTCCGCGCCCCCGGCGGCGGCTTCAACGCCGACAACGAGCACATCACCGCCGGCCTCGGGATGTCCTCGCTCGGCTGGTCCGTCGACCCGCGCGACTGGTCCCGCCCTGGTGTACCGGCGATCGTCGCCACCGTGCAGAAGCAGCTCAAGCCCGGCGGCGTGATCCTCATGCACGACGGCGGCGGCGACCGCAGCCAGACCGTGGCCGCACTCAGGCAGCTGCTGCCCTGGCTGGTCGCCCAGGGATACACCTTCGACTTCCCGGCGGCCTGACCGGCCCAGCGCCCGTCCTGGAGCCCGTCCTAGGGTGTGCGGCGTGAACGACACCCGACCCACCCCCGCCGAACTCGTGGCCGCCGTACCCGGGCTGGCCCCGTACCTGCGGCCCGCCACCCTGCTGCACCCGTACGCCGCGACACCCGACCCGCAGGCGAGCCGGATCGGCGGCCCCGCGCTGTGGCCGGCCGGCGAGCCCTGGCCGCAGTGCACCGCCGAGCACCTGGCCGACGAGTACCGGGACGTCTCCGCGGCCGACCGCGAGACCTGGGAGGGCATCGACCGGGCGGTGCGCGAGCGGGCCCGGGCCGGCGGCCCCGCACACGTCGTCACCGCGGAGGAGGCCGCCGAGCAGCGCCGGATCATGGGCGACGCCCACTCCCTCGACCTGGGCGGCTGGCGCACCCACCGGACGGTCCCCGAACAGCCCGCCGCCGGAACGGCCCTGGTCCCGCTGGTCCACCTGCGCGCCGAGGACGCCCCGCACCTACCCTGGCCGGCGGGCACCGACCGGCTCCACGTGCTCTGGTGCCCCAACGACCACGACGACCTCCAGAACCCGCGCTACTACCACGGCCCGAACGTCGAACTCCACTGGCAGCGCGCCGCCGACCTCGCCCCGGCCACTCCCCCGGCGCCCCGGCGCAGCGACGACAGCTACCTGCCGACCGCGTGCGCGCTGCGCCCCGAGCAGATCGCGGACCTGCCGGACCGCGACGAGCTGCCCGATGAACTCCACGCCGCCGCCGAGGAGTTCGCGCAGCGGCACGGCGTCGAGTACCACCGCTTCCTGTCCTGCGCGGAGGGCTGGAAGCTCGGCGGCTGGCCGTCCTGGCGCTCCACCGACCTGGTTCCGGTCGACTGCGGCTGCGGCGCGCGGATGGTCCACCTGCTCACCGTGGACAGCGGCCTGGCCCCGGACGTGTCGGTCGGGCGGTTCGGGGAACTGCACGTCTTCGTCTGCCCGACGAACCTCGCGCACCCGGTGGGCCTGGACCTGCAGTAGGCCCCCGTCAGCTCAGGTCAGGTCAGCTCACGTCGAGCCGGTAGACCTGCCGGGAGCCGCCCTCCGGGCCCGGGGCGGCGGCCTCGGCCGGCGTGAAGCCCAGCCGTTCGTAGAACACCCGGGCGCCGCTCGCCACCGCGCCCGGGTGGTCCGGGCCGAACGTCACCACGTCGACGGTGGCCGGGGCCCGGACGTCGTGGCGGCGCAGCGCGTCCGCGACCAGCTCCCGGCCGACGCCCGTGCGCCGGGCCCGTTCGGCGACGACGAGCCAGTGCAGGTGGTGCCGCGGAGGCCTGCTGCCGAAGAGCAGGCCCCCGAGCGGCCCCTCGTCGTCCCCGGCCACCGTGGCCAGCCCACGGTCGATGCTCCTGCCCACCGCACGGTGGAAGCCCGGCTCGGCGACCATCGGGCCGAACCAGTGCTCGACCTCGGCGGCGAGGGCGAGGAAGCCGGGCAGGTCCGCAGGGCGGGCGAGGCGTACGGCCATCCGGGCAGTGTGCCAGTCGGGCGCGGCTATCGGACGGGCCAGCGCGGGTCGACCACCGCCTGCGGGTCCTTGCCGCGGCGCAGCCAGGCCTGCAGGCCCTCCGCCCAGTCCCGGTACCAGTCGATCTGCCGCCGGTGCAGCTCGGCCGGTGCGACCGAGCCGACCTCGGCCGGATAGCGGTCGGCCAGCGCGACGGCGACCCGGACGGCTGCCAGCGCGTCGCTGCCCGCCTCGTGCGCGTCCGTCAGCTCCACCCCGTACACCTCGCAGACCCGCTGCAGGGTGCGCGAGCCCTTGCGGTACTTGTCCACGGCCCGGTCGATGACCAGTGCGTCCAGCACCGGCCCGACCGGCCCGCCCAGGCGCTGCGCGAGCGACGCCAGCCCGTGCCGGCGCAGCTCGGCGTCGAGCAGCGACAGGTCGAACGGCGCGTTGAACGCCACCACCGGCTGCCCGGCCGCGATCCGCCCGCACAGGGCGGCGGCTATCTCCTCCACCGCCTCCTTCGCCGGCCGCCCCTTGCCCCGCGCCACCTCGTCCCCGATCCCGTGGATGGCCTCCGCCTCGGCGGGTATCGGCACTCCGGGGTCGAGCAGCCAGTGCGCGGCCCCCGCCCGGGCGGCCCCGACGGTGTCCACGAGCGCGGCCGTGACGATGCGGTCCACGGCCGGGTCGGTGCCCGTGGTCTCCAGGTCGAAGCCGACCAGTGGCTGCTGCCACCAGCTCATCAGGTGTGTCCTTCCGTCCTACCGCTCGAAACAGCCCCCATCATCACCCGCCCCACCGACAACCCGGCCCCCGGGGCGCCCGCACCCCCTGCCCGGCCCGACGATCCCCACCTGCTGCGGACCATCGGGGAGGGGGTTGACCGGTCCGCCGGAGCCGGCCCCAGCCGCCGCCATCGGATGGCACCCGGCAAGGACCGGCGCGACCGTTCCGGATCCATGGACGTACTGAGTGGCCGTCACGCCGTCCGCGCGGACGACCCGGTAGCTGCCGTCGACCGCCCAGCGCGGCTCGGCGCCGCCGGCGCCGCCCCGGACCGGTTCGTCCACGCCGAGGAGGTGGTACTGGCGGCCCGGTCCTGGAGCCGGGTGCGGGCCTGTTCCGGGGTGGTCGCGGGGTTGGGCCCGGGGGCCGGGCGGTACATGTGGACGTCGATCCGGTCCTCGTGGACGGTAGTGAAGCCGTGCCGCTCGTACAGCCGCTGGGCGGCGCTGCCCTGGAGGACGACGAGGTGCACGGGCTCCCCGGCGGCGTCGGCGTCGGCGAGGAGGTGGCGCAGGACGGCGGTGCCGAGGCCGCGTCCCTGCAGGTGCGGGGACAGGTAGAACAGTTCCAGGTGGCGTCCGCCCCGTTCGTCGGGGCGGACGGTGACGGAGCCCGCGAAGTCCCCTTCGACCAGCAGCACGGACGTCCACTCGGTGGAGAAGGAGTCCGCCACCCGTCGGCGGGAGCGGTCCGGATCCCAGCGGCCGAGGCGTTCCAGGTCGGCGCGCATGACCTGGCCCTTGAGGTCGCAGATCGCTTCGAGGTCGTCGGTGCCGGCCGGTTCCAGGGTCCAGGCGGGGAGGCTGTTCACGGCCCGCAGTCTTCCAGCACCCGCACGGCCCTGACCAGCGATTATCTCAGAATATGGGCCTCAGGACACGGGCCGGGAGTCTCCCCAGATCCCCTCGAACTCCTCGCGGTAGACCTCCAGCAGCCCGGCTTCGGTGCCGCCGGGCTGCTGGCCGGCGCCGCCGCGCAGCACCAGGGCCGGGGACTCCATGCCGCGGGCGCGGCGCAGGTAGGGCTGGATGACGCCGAGGTCGCGGCTCTGTCGGCGGCCGGCGGCCTGGCCGGTGGTCCGGGGGCCTTCGACCAGGTAGGCGGTGAAGCGCGGGGTTTCGTCGAAGACCCGGATCTCGAAGCCGCCCTGGTCCCGCAGCCGGGCCCGCACCCGGCGCACGTGCATGATGTTCATCTCGATGGAGCGCGACAACTCGCTGCGGCCGAGGCCGAGTTCGCGTTCGCGGCGGCGCACCGCGCTGCTCGCCGGGTTGAGGAAGAGCAGCCGTACCCGGCAGCCGTCGCCGGCGAGCCGCACCAGCCGCTTGCCGGTGTAGTTCTGGCAGAGCATGCCGAGGCCGATGCCGAGCGCGTCCAGCCGCCGGGCGCCGTCCAGCAGGTCCTCCACCGGCAGGTCGCGCTGCAGCCGGACCCGGTCGGCGTGCACCGCGACCACGTCCGCGTACCGGCCGGCCACCAGGGACTCGACCACGTCGGCGGGTACGCCGCCGGCGCCGCCGTCCAGGACGGCGAGCAGTCGGGCGGCGGCCCGCTCGGTCTGGGCCAGGACGGTCTGGGTGAGCACCCGGTTGCGGGAGACGACGTGCCGGGCCACTTCCAGTTCGTCGAGCGCGAGCTCGATCTCGCGCCGGTCGGCCAGGTACGGCTCGAAGCAGGGCCAGTGCTGCACCATCAGTTCGCGCAGTTGGGGCAGGGTGAGGAAGACCAGCGGGTCGTCGTCGGCCGGGTCGAGCAGGTAGCCCTTGCGGCGGCTGACCTCGCGTACGGCGCCGGCCCGGTGGGCCCATTCCTCGCCGGCCGGTCCGGCGGCGGCGGTGACCCAGTCCTCGCCGTGGGCGGGGGCGTAGATGGGGTGGAGCACTTCGTCGACGAGGGCGCGCAGGCGCTGCTCGACGAGGTTGAGCCAGACGTAGGCGCGGCCGGACAGCCGCACCCGCTGGTAGGCGTCCTCCCATTCGGCGGCCGACCAGGCCAGTGCGGGTATCTCCACCGGGCCGCTCTGGGCGGGCACGAGCGCGCGGCCGGTCAGGGTGGGGCGCATGACGACCGTGGGCGCCTCGCTGCGGCCCGCGCCCCGGTGGGGGCCGTCGGGCCCGGGGCCACGGCCGCCGGCGGGGAACACCATGCGCCACCTCATCTGCTTGCTGCGGCCGACCCCCGCGGGCGCGGGGGGCGTTGACTGTCCGTCGGCGGCCTGTCGGCGGCCGGTCGGCGGTCCGCCGGTCGGCCGGGGCGGTCGGACGATCAAGGGTACTGCCCGCCGCGAGCCGCCCGCAGCCGGATGGTCGAGGGCTGCTGCGGCGGCGCCGGGCCGTCCCCGTCCCCACCACCGGCACCACTCTTCACAGGAATGCCCGCCGGACACTCGTTCGGACTAACCCGGGCCGGTTCTCCCGGCCGCCGGGGAAGGGCTCGGGGAGTATGCGGGCTGTGCCGTGCGTCACGGCGCGCGAGCACCGCACATGCCCGGCCGCCCGGCCGGGAAGAAGAGCGTCCGGGTCCGGGCAGGACGTCGGGCTTATCGTCGGACTACACGCCAGTTCCCGTTTGCAGTAAGGAAGTTGAGGAGTCATGCAGGTCTGGCCCGGTACGCCCTACCCGCTCGGCGCCACGTACGACGGGGCCGGCACCAACTTCGCGGTGTTCTCCGAGAGCGCCGACCGAATCGAGCTGTGCCTGATCGGCGCGGACGGCTCCGAGACGGCCGTCGAACTGCGCGAGACGGACGCCTTCGTCCGGCACGCCTACCTCCCGGGCATCCAGCCCGGCCAGCGCTACGGCTTCCGCGTGCACGGCCCGTACAACCCGGGCCTGGGCCAGCGGCACAACAGCGCCAAACTGCTCCTGGACCCGTACGCCAAGGCGATGAGCGGCCACATCGACTGGGACGAGTCGGTCTACGGCTACCACTTCGGCGCCCCCGAGCGCCGCAACGACCTCGACTCCGCCCCGCACACCATGCACTCCGTGGTGATCAACCCGTACTTCGACTGGGGCACCGACCGCCCGCCGCGCACCGACTACCACCGCACCGTCATCTACGAGGCCCACGTCAAGGGCCTCACCCGGCTGCACCCGGGCATCCCCGAGGAGATCCGCGGCACCTACGCGGGCCTGGCCCACCCGGCGGTCATCGAGCACCTGGCCAAGCTCGGCGTCACCGCGATCGAGCTGATGCCGGTGCACCAGTTCGTCCGCGACCACCGGCTGCGCGACCTCGGCCTGGCCAACTACTGGGGCTACAACACCGTCGGGTTCTTCGCCCCGCACTCCTCCTACTCCTCCACCGGCGACCGCGGCCAGCAGGTGCAGGAGTTCAAGTCGATGGTCAAGGCGCTGCACGCGGCCGGGATCGAGGTGATCCTCGACGTCGTCTACAACCACACCGCCGAAGGCAACCACCTGGGCCCGACGCTCTCGCTGCGCGGCCTGGACAACGTCTCCTACTACCGCCTCGCCCAGGACCAGCGCTTCTACGAGGACACCACCGGCACCGGCAACAGCCTGCTGATGCGCAGCCCGCACGTGCTCCAGCTGATCATGGACTCGCTGCGCTACTGGGTCACCGAGATGCACGTCGACGGCTTCCGCTTCGACCTCGCCGCCACGCTCGCCCGGCAGTTCCACGAGGTCGACCGGCTCTCCTCCTTCTTCGACCTCGTCCAGCAGGACCCGGTGGTCTCCCAGGCCAAGCTGATCGCCGAGCCCTGGGACCTCGGCGAGGGCGGCTACCAGGTCGGCAACTTCCCGCCGCTGTGGACGGAGTGGAACGGCATGTACCGGGACACCGTGCGCGACCTGTGGCGCGGCGAGAACGCCACCCTCGCCGAGTTCGGCTCCCGGCTCACCGGCTCCTCCGACCTCTACCAGGACGACGGCCGCCGCCCGATCGCCTCCATCAACTTCGTGACCTGCCACGACGGCTTCACCCTGCGCGACCTCGTCTCCTACAACGAGAAGCACAACGAGGCCAACGGCGAGGACAACCGGGACGGCGAAGCCTTCAACCGCTCCTGGAACTGCGGCGTCGAGGGCCCCACCACCGACCCGGCGATCGAGGAGCTGCGGGCACGCCAGCAGCGCAACTTCATCGCCACCCTGATGCTCTCCCAGGGCGTGCCGATGCTCTCCCACGGCGACGAGCTCGGCCGCACCCAGCTGGGCAACAACAACACCTACTGCCAGGACAACGAACTCACCTGGGTGCACTGGCCCGAGGGCGACGGGCCGCAGGCGCGGCTGCTGGAGTTCACCCAGGGGATGATCTGGCTGCGCCGCGACCACCCGGTGTTCCGGCGCCGGCGCTTCTTCCACGGGCGGCCGGTGTCCGGGCGGCCCGGCTCGGGGGCGCCCACCCCCGGCGGCTTCGACGACCTCACCGACATCGCCTGGTTCACCCCCACCGGCGAGGAGATGACCAAGCGCAACTGGGGCGCCAGCTACGCCAAGTCGCTGACCGTCTTCCTCAACGGCTACGCGATCTCCGAACCGGACCGGCGCGGCGGGAGGATCGTCGACGACTCCTTCCTGCTGATGTTCAACGCGCACTCCGAGCCGCTGGAGTTCACCGTGCCCGCCGACCACGGCCAGGAGTGGCAGGTCGTGGTCGACACCGCGCAGCCCCGGCTGCCCGCCCCCGGCACGGGCGCGCGGATCAAGGCGGGCGACGCGCTGTGGCTCACCGACCGCTCGCTGATGGTGCTGCAGCGGCCGGCGTAGCGACCTCCCGCGAACGGGGGCGGTCACCTGTTCGGGTCAACAGCGGGTCTTGGCGGCGGGCTCCCCCGGGTACCTATGGAGCTATGACCTCCGCCGCCGAGAACGCGCAGCCCCACCCGGCCGCCGCCGTCCCGACCGCGAGTTACCGCCTCCAGCTCCAGCCCGGCTTCACCCTGCACGACGCCACCGCCGCCGTCCCCTACCTGGCCGCCCTCGGCGTCTCCCACCTCCACCTGTCCCCGCTGCTGGAGGCCGTCCCCGGCTCCACCCACGGCTACGACACCGTCGACCACACCCGGATCAGCGAACAGCTCGGCGGCGAGACGGCACTGCGCGCCCTCGCCGCCGAAGCGCACCGGCACGGCCTGCGGCTGATCGCCGACGTGGTGCCCAACCACATGGCCGTGCCCGTCCCCGAACGGCTCAACCGGCCGCTCTGGCAGGTGCTGCGCGACGGACCCGACTCGCCGTACGCGCGCTGGTTCGACATCGACTGGGCCGCCCAGCCCGGCCCCGCCGACGCCCCCGAGCGCGGCCGGGTCCTGCTGCCGCTGCTCGGCGACCGGCTCGGCGCCGTCCTGCACCAGCTCACCGTCGACGGCGAGGTCCTGCGCTACCACCGGCACGAGCTGCCGCTGCGCCCCGGCACGGAGGGCCTGCCGCTGCCCGAGCTGCTCGGCCGCCAGTGGTACCGGCTCGCCTGGTGGCGCCTGGCCCGCACCGAACTCAACTACCGGCGTTTCTTCACCGTCAACGAGCTGATCGCCCTGCGCGTCGAGGACCCCGAGGTGTTCGCCGCCACCCACGCCGTCCTGCTCCGGCTGCACGCCGACGGCGTCCTGGCCGGCTTCCGGATCGACCACCCGGACGGGCTCGCCGACCCGCTCGGCTACCTGCGCCGCCTCGCAGCGGCCACCGGCGGGGCTGCGGGGGCCGGCGGCGGGGCACCGGGGACCACCGGCGGGGCGTACGTGGTCGTCGAGAAGATCCTCACCGGCGACGAGCAGCTGCCCGAGGACTGGCCGGTCGCCGGCACCACCGGCTACGACGCGCTGCGCCGGATCGACGGCGTCCTCACCGACCACGCGGGCGCCTGCCGGCTGGCCGGCGCGTACGAGTCGTTCCTGCGCGGCTCCGACCCGCACGGCGGCCCGCCCCGCGACCTGTGCGAGGACCCGCATCCGGCGATCGCCGCCGCCCGGCACGGGCGGGCCGAGATGACCGGCCCGGACGGGGAGCTCGCCGCCGAGGTCGAGCGGCTGGTGCGGATCGCGCTGCGGATCGGCGCCGCCGAGCCCGCGCACGCCGACCACGCGCCCCGGCAGCTCGGCGCGGCGATCGGCCGGCTGCTCACCGGCTACCCCGGGTACCGGCCCTACGCGCGCCCCGGCGAGCCGGTGCCCACGGCATCGCAGCAGCAGCTGCGGGCGGCCCTCGACGGCTCCGCCGACCCGACCGACCGCCTGGTGGCCGCGCTGGCACTCGGCGAACTCGGGCGCGGAGCGGACCACGACGAGTTCTGCGTGCGCTTCGCCCAGACCGCGGCCGCGGTGGCCGCCAAGGGCGTCGAGGACACCGCCTTCTACCGCTGGAACGCGCTGCCCGGCCTCAACGAGGTCGGCGGCGAGCCCGCCCGGCCCGGGCTGCACCCGGCCGCGTTCCACGACTGGTGCCGCCGGCAGGAGCGCTTCTGGCCGCACGGCATGACGGTGCTCTCCACCCACGACACCAAGCGCAGCGCCGACGCCCGCGCCCGGCTCGCCGTCCTCGCCGAGCAGCCCGACGCCTGGGCCGCCGAGGCCGCCGCCTGGTCCACCGCCGCCGGGCCCGCCGCGCCCGCCCTCGACCGGGACGCCGACTGGCTGCTCTGGCACACCCTCGTCGCCGCCTGGCCGATCACCCCGGACCGGCTGGTCGCCGCCCTGCTCAAGGCCGCCCGCGAAGCCAAGCTGCACACCTCCTGGACGACGCCCGACCCGCACTACGAACGGGCCCTGGAGGACCGGGCCCGCGCCGTCTACGGCAACCCCGGGCTGCTCCCCCGGATCGAGGGCCGGGTGCACGCGCTCGCCCCGTACGCCCGCTCCAACACCCTCGCCGCCGCGCTGCTGCACCTCACGGTGCCCGGCGTGCCGGACCTCTACCAGGGCAGCGAGGAACCGCTGTACACCCTCGTCGACCCGGACAACCGGGGTGTGGTGGACCTCGGCGCGCTCGCCGTCCGGCTCACCGACTCGGCCACCCCGCGCCCCGGCGACCTCGCCCGCGAGAAGCTGCACCTCACCACCACAGCCCTGCACCTGCGCCGCTCCCGCCCGCTCGGCCCGTACCGGCCGCTGACCGCCGCGGGACCGTCCGGCGACCACCTGCTGGCCTTCGCCCGGGGCGACGACGTGGTCACCGCCGTCACCCGGCTGCCGTACGGGCTGGAGCGGGCGGGCGGCTGGCGCGGCACCGTGCTGGAGCTGCCGGCGGGCGGCCCGTGGACGGACGAACTGACCCTGCGCAGCCACCCGGCGGGGCCGGTGCCGGTGGCGGAGCTGCTGGCCGCCTCCCCGGTGGCGCTGCTGACGAGGAGGGGCTGATGCCGGTCCACGAGGTGTGGGCGCCCAACGCCACGTCCGGTGTGACCGTCGAAGTCGACGGCGCCTCCTACGCGTTGACCCGCCGCGCCGACCGGGACGGCTGGTGGTCCGGCGAGGCGCCGGCGGGCGACTACGCCTTCCGGCTCGACGGCGGCCCGCCGCTGCCCGACCCGCGCTCCGCGTGGCAGCCGCACGGCCCGGACGGCCCGAGCCGCCCGGTGGACCACGCCGCGTTCCGCTGGTCGCGGACCGGCTGGCGCGGCCGCGCGCTGCCCGGGGCGGTGCTGTACGAGCTGCACATCGGCACCTTCACCCCGCGCGGCACCTTCGACGCGGCCGCCGACCACCTCGACCACCTGGTCGAACTGGGCGTCGACTTCGTCGAGCTGATGCCGGTCTGTCCGTTCCCCGGCAAGCACGGCTGGGGCTACGACGGGGTCTCGCCGTGGGCCGTCCACGAGCCCTACGGCGGGCCCGACGGCCTGAAGCGCTTCGTGGACGCGGCCCACCGCAAGGGCCTCGGCGTGGTGCTGGACGTCGTCCACAACCACCTCGGCCCGTCCGGCAACTACCTGCCCGCGTACGGCCCGTACTTCACCGACCGGCACCAGACCCCGTGGGGCGCCGCGGTGAACCTCGACGCGCCCGGCTCGGACGAGGTGCGCGCGTACCTGATCGGCAGCGCGCTGGCCTGGCTGCGCGACTACCGGATCGACGGGCTGCGGCTCGACGCCGTGCACGCCCTCGCCGACGACCGGGCCGTCCACTTCCTGGAGGAACTCTCCTACGAGGTAGGGAAGTTGGCCGCCGCGACGAACCGGCCGCTGTTCCTGGTCGCCGAATCCGACCTCAACTCCCCGCGCACCACCGCCGCCCGCGAAGCCGGCGGCCACGGCCTCACCGCCCAGTGGAGCGACGACTTCCACCACGCCCTGCACTGCGCACTGACCGGCGAATCCCAGGGCTACTACGCGGACTTCGCGCGCCGACCGCTCGCCGCCGTGGCCAAGACGCTCACCCGCGGGTTCTTCCACGACGGCACCTGGTCCTCCTTCCGCGGCCGCAGCCACGGACGCCCGTTCCCCACCGGCGACGGCCACCGGCTGCTCGGCTACCTGCAGACCCACGACCAGATCGGCAACCGCGCCCTCGGCGACCGCATCTCCACCACCCTCCCCGCCGGCCGGCTCGCCTGTGGCGCCGCACTGGTGCTCACCTCCCCGTTCACCCCGATGCTGTTCATGGGCGAGGAGTGGGGCGCCGCGACCCCCTGGCAGTACTTCACCGACCACACCGACCCGGACCTCGCGGAGGCCGTCCGACGCGGCCGGCGACGGGAGTTCACCGACCACGGCTGGGCCGCCGACGCCGTCCCCGATCCGCAGGAACCCGCCACCGTCCTGCGCTCCGTCCTCGACTGGACCGAGCCCCGGCGCGCCCCGCACGCCGAACTACTCGACTGGCACCGGACGTTGATCCGGCTGCGGCGCGAACGGCCGGAGCTCGCCGACCCGGACCTCGGCGCCGTCCAGGTCGACTACGACGAGGCGGCCGGCTGGCTCGTGGTGCACCGCGGGCCGTACCGGGTCGCGGTCAACCTCGGGCCGGACGAGGCCGCGGTGCCGCTGGGGGCCACCGGACGCGAAGTGGTCGCGGCCTTCGGCCCGGCGGCGCCGGACGGCGCGGCGGTGCGGCTGGGGGCGAACGCGGTGACCGTGGTGCTGACCGGCTGATCCACCGAAGGCGCGGCCCCGCTCACCAGAGGAACGTGCCGATCCGCTCCCGCAGCGCGGGGGCGTCCAGGCCGTACGCGGCCAGGTGCTCCGGGATCGAGCCGTAGTGCCGGTGCTCCTCGCGCGGCACGCCCAGGCCCAGCACCCGGTGCGGGCGGTCGGCCAGCGCCTCGTGCGCCTCGTGCGCCGAGGTGCCCGCCAGGTACGGCTCGACCAGCACCACGTCCGCCCGCTCGCCCACCGCCGCGCGCAGCCCGGCGGCGTCGAAGGGGCGCACCGTCGCCGCGTACAGCACGGTGACGTCCAGGCCGTCGGTGGCGGCGAGCACCGCGTCCAGCATCGGCCCGACGGCCAGGACCACGCCGCGCGAGCCCGTGCGGACGGTCGCGAAGCGGCCCGGCTCGACGGCCACGGCCTCGGCGTTCTGGTGCGCCGAGAGCCGGACGTACACGTTGCGGTCGCCGTCCGCGTAGGCGTGGCGCAGCAGCCGCTCGGCCTCGTCCGGGTGGCCGGGGACGTGGACGCTCCAGTCCGGCAGGGTGTCCAGCAGGGCGACGTCGCCCGGGGACATGTGGGTGCGGCCGCCGGCCGGCCAGTCGTACGAGCCGGCCGCGCTCACCAGGACGGCGCCGACGCCCTGGTGGGTCAGGTCCAACTTGACCTGCTCGAAGGGCCGTTCGATCAGGAAGCTGGCGAAGGTGTGGGCGATCGGGCGCATCCCGGTGAGCGCCAGGCCGCCGGCCGCGCCGATCAGCAGCTGCTCGCGGATGCCCACGTTGACCACCCGGTCGGGATGGCGCTCCTGGGCCGGGGCGAAGGCGGCCGCGGTGATGTCGGCGAGCACCACGGCCAGCCGGGGGTCCTCGTCCAGCAGGCGGGTGGTGACGTCGACGAAGCGGTCGCGCATGGTGTCCATCGGTGGGGTTCCCTTCGGGGTTCGGTGCGTTGGCGTGCGGGCGGGGCGGCTACGGGTTCAGGAGTCCTTGGGCTCGACCCGGGCGACCACCGCGTGCGGGCGGCCCGGGTGCTCGGCGGTGAACGCCCGGTACAGCGCCTCGTGGTCGCGGCCGTCCACCGTCGTGGCCGACCAGCCCGCGGCCTCGAAGCGCGCGGCGATCCCGCCCCGCCAGCCGTGCGTGGCCGAGGAGTTGTCGATCACCACCGCGTGCAGCCGGTCCAGCCCGGACGCGCCGGCGAAGGCCACCGCCTCGTGGTTCGAGCCCTCGTCGAACTCGGCGTCGCCCAGCAGCACCCACACCGCCGGGTCGGCCAGGCCCTGCGCCCGCAGCCCCAGCGCCGTGCCGACGCCCAGCGGCAGGCCGTGCCCGAGCGAGCCGGAGGCGATCTCCACACCGGCGATCAGCAAGCGGTCCGGGTGGTGGCCCAGCGGCGAGTCGTAGCCGCCGAAGCTCGGCAGCACCTCGGGATCGATGAAGCCCTTGGCGGCGAGCACCGCGTAGTACGCCATCGGGCCGTGGCCCTTGGAGAGCAGGAAACGGTCGCGGTCCTGCTGCTCGGCGGTGGCCGGCGTCACCCGCAGCACCCGGTCGTACAGCACCCAGAGGGCGTCCAGCGTGGAGGTGGCGGCGGGGCCGTGCTTCTCGTCGCCGGTCATCAGGCCCATCAGGGCCGGCAGGTCCTCGAAACGGGCCTCGGTACGGGGCTGGGCGAGGGCCTCGGTACGGGCTTCAGCACTGGCTTCGGCACTGGCCCCGGTCACGGTTTCCGCGGTTGCGTTCGTCGTCATGACCACGATGGTGCAACTTGAAGCCAACTTGAGGTCAAGCCACCTACAGTGGGCTTCCATGACCGCCCACCCCGACGGCCGCCGCACCTCCGGCCCACACCACGCCGACCTGCTCACCATCGGCCAACTCGCCGACCGCAGCGGCCTCGCCCCCTCCGCACTGCGCTACTACGAGAGCCTCGACCTGATCCACGCCACCCGCACCGCCGGCGGCCAGCGCCGCTACACCCGCGGCACACTGCGCCGGATCGCCTTCATCCGCGCCGCCCAGCGGGTCGGCCTCTCCCTGGACGAGGCGAGAGTCGCCCTCGACCGCCTCCCCGAACGCCCGGCCCCCAGCGGCACCGAATGGGACCGCGTCGCCGAGTCCTGGCAGCACCGCATCGACGAACAGATCGCCGAACTGCAGCGGCTCAAGGCCAAACTCACCGGCTGCATCGGCTGCGGCTGCCTCTCACTGTCCCGCTGCTCCCTCTACAACGCCGCCGACCGGGCCGGCGAGACCGGTCCCGGCGCCCGCTACCTGCTCACCCGCGACCCGGCCGGCGGCCCCGAGCAGGTCTCCCCGGCCGCCGACGACTGTGGAACCCGCCGCGCACGCTCCTGAAAACCCTTTTGCCACCCGACGGTTGACCTGCCTACGGTGCACCCGTGCTGCCTGTGGTGGAGACGGACGAGCAGTGGGACGCGATCGTCCCCGACGAATCGGTGATGCGCCCCGGCGCCGAGGCGCTGTGCGCCCGACTCGGCGTCGGCGGCCTGCCGTTGGAGCGCTTCGAGGAAGGCTCCGTCCCGGTCTACGCCGTCGGCGACGAGCACGTCCTCAAGCTGTTCCCGGCCGCCAGCGCCCAGGACAGCCTCACCGAGGAGCGCGTCCTCCTCGCGCTGCAGGGCGCGCTGCCCATCCCCACCCCCGAGGTCCGGGAGGCCGGCGCGTACGTCAACGGGTGGCGCTACGTCCTGATGTCCCGACTGCCCGGCGACGGCCTCGCCCCCGCCTGGCCGCGCATCCCCCAGGCCGACCGCGAGCGGATCGCCCGCGACTGCGGCGAGGCCCTCGCCGCCCTGCACACCCTCGACCCCGAACCGCTCGCCGACGCCCTCGGCCCCGCCGACTGGCCCGCCTTCCTGGCCCTCCGGCACCGTGACGCCGTCGACCGCCAACGCCAACTTGGCCTGCCAGAAGCCTGGTTGGAGCAGATCCCCGACTTCCTCGCCGCCGCCCCACTTCCGGCGGCGCCCCGGCGCGCCCTGCTGCACACCGAATTCATGCGCGAGCACCTGATCACCGACCCGGCCGACGGCTGGCGCCTCACCGGCCTGATCGACTTCGAGCCCGCCATGATCGGCGACCCTGCCTACGACTTCGTCGCCGTCGGCCTCTTCACCACCCGCGGAGACCGCCACCTCCTCGGAGAACTGGCGCGCACCTACGGCCGCCACTTCGACCCCCGGCTGCTGCTCGCGTACACGCTGCTCCACGTCTACAGCAACCTGCCGTGGTACCTCAGGGAGTTGAAGCCCTCCGCCCGGACGCTCGACGCCCTCGCCGAGGAGTGGTTCGGGACCGCGTAGATCCACGGTGCCGTTCCTGATCCGTGAATACGTTCCAGGGCGCGTTGCGAAGGCGATCAGGCCAATCCGCCCGATTCGTCACAACCCCTGGATAGCTTCGCCCAAGTCAGTGCCGTAGGAGGCCCAACAGACGATCGAGCCGTCGGATTCGAGCTGCCCCATGTACCAGTCATCGTCAACGCGCACGAGACACAGGTCGAAGGACAGAAAGGCCAGGATGACGTCGGGTCGCAGCGATGTGTAGTCCACGCGGCCGTGCTCCTCGACCACGACCAGGCGGTCGAGGGTGAGCAGGGCTGCTTCAGGATCCGCTGCTGCGAAGCGCACTCGCTCGATCGTCCAACCGTCGGGCAGTCCATCGTTCACCCGCCACACGATCGCACCGAGGGGTGTGTCACAGCCACTCGTATATCGCGGCGATCACCACGGTTGCCTCATAGCGAACAGCCAACTTGTCATACCTCGTGGCCACCGCCCGGTGTCGCTTCAGCCGGTTGATTCCACAAGGCCGGCTTCGGCGATCGGGCTCAGGGAGATCGTTTCGTCGCTCATGCCAGCGCCAACGCCCGGGGCCGGCCCGCCGGTGCCGTGGGCCGGCATCCTCCGTCACTCGGCGATCGAGCGTGCGATTCGAAAACCCACGTCGTCGATCCGCAGCGTCGGGTGGCTGCGGCGGCGGACGGAGGCGCGGCAGCTCCAGTGCTCGTCGAACCAGCCGCCGCCGCGCAGGACGCGGTAGCTGCCGTACACCTCGGCGTCGTAGACGTCCCAGCACCACTCCCACACGTTGCCGAGCAGGTCGTGGAACCCGTAGGCGTTCGGGAGGAGTTCGGCCACCGGGTGCGGGCGCTCGCCCGAGTTGCCGCGGTGCCAGGCGATCTCGTCCAGCGGGCCGTAGCGCGGGCCGTCCGTCCCGGCGCGGCAGGCGTGCTCCCACTCGGCCTCGGTGGGCAGCCGGTAGCCGTCGGCGAGGCGGTTCCAGGTGGCGTCCTCGCCGTCCGACTCGTAGGCGGGAGTGAGGCCTTCGCGCCGGGAGAGCTCGTTGCAGAAGCGGACGGCGTCGTGCCAGGAGACGCTGTGCGCGGGGCGCCGGTCGCCGGCCACGCCCTCGTACTGCTCATGGGTGACCGGACAGGCCGCCAGCTCGAACGACGCGATGTCGACGGCCCAACTGCGCTGGGTACGACGGTCGGAGAGCATGACCCGGCCGGCCGGAACGGTGATCATCCGGCGATCCTAGGCCGTGGTGGGCAGCAGGTCGATCGCGCTCCGCTCGGCCAGCTCCTCCGCGTGCGGCGGCAGCGGCGCACCGGCGTGCAGGGGCCCACGGACGATGGCGAGCGGCAGCCCGACGACGGCGAGCCTGAGCCGGTCGACTTCCAGGGCCGTCGCGACACCCGCCCGTTCGGCGAGAGCGGCGAACGCCTCCCGCAGCCGCTGTTCACCCTGCCGTTCGCGCGCCAGGTACTCCTCGGGCCACTCGGCCTTGCCGAACGCCTCCGCGCCGTGCAGTACGCGCCCGGCCGGTGGGTGCGCTTCCGCTTCGACGGCCCGCGCGGCTTCGACGGCTACCACGAGTTCACCGTCCACCCGGCGGGCGAGGCCACCGTGGTGCAGCACACCATCGCGATGCGACTGAGCGGCCCGGGCCGGCTCGGCTGGCCCCTGTGCATTCGCTGGCTGCACGACGCCCTGATCGAGGACAGCCTGGACCGCGCGGTGCGGGCGTGCGGCGGCACCGTCGCCCGACCCGCCCGCTGGAGCCCGTACGTCCGCCTCCTGCGCCGACTGCGGCAACGCTGAACCATTGGTGCCGAGCAGGTGTGGGAGTCGATCGGAGACTCCCATCAGGTCACCGAGCTGAACGCCGGCTTCGTGGAGTGGAGCGCGACGTACGACGTCGAGGCCGAGCACCGCGAGGTGTCCGCCGACCTGGTGCACGGCCTCTTCACCGCCGGACTGGCGGCCCTGCGCGAGCACTTCGCACGCTGAGGCAGCCGGCGGCCTACGGGCGCCACGCCGCCACGAAGGAGGCGGCCAGCACCCAGCCCGCCACCGAGGCCGCGCCCGCGAACCAGCCGAACGCGACCGCCACGAGGCCGTACCGGCGGCCGCGCGCCCGCTGGAACGCGGCCACCAGAGCCGGAATGGCGGCGGTCGGGAGGAGGAAGACGAGGAACAGCGCCCAGGGGCCCAGATCCACGGCCCAGCCGGCCATGGACAGGAGCGGCACGGAGGCGACGGCGACGACCGCGCCGGCGGCCGCACAGGCGATCCGGAACGCGCCGGGCTCCCGGTAGAACACCGGCACGCTACAGGCGGCGGTGCTGACGGCCGCGATCACGTGCAGGATTGATCCGCCGGGTCCGAGCGCCACGGTCACGACGACCAACGGCCACAGGCACACCACAGCCGCCAACCCGGCCAGCAAACGCGCGCTTGTCGGCACCACAGCCGTACGTTCACCCTCCGGCCAGATATTTGAACACGTTCAAATCTAGCACGCGGGGGGGATATCGCCGTCATCCCGGCCGCCCACCCTCGATGGCCGAGAACACCCGCCGCCGAACGGTCGCCGACGCCTCGGGAAGCCACCCCGCCAACTCCGCATCGAGCCGACGGCGCTCGGCCCGCAGCAGCCGGGCGACGCGAGTACGGGAGCAGCGCAGGAACCACCAGTCCCGGATGCGGTCGATCACGCCGGCCCCCCGGAGGGGTTCGCCCAGCGGATGCGCAACTCGTGGTCGCCGACCGGGAGCGCGAGGACGGGGTCAGCGGCGAGGTCGCGCATGACGTCGCGCGCGGCGCAGGGGCCGGTGAGCCGGTGCTCCAGGACGTAGTGCTCGGAGCGGGACATCGAGAGGTGGCAGATCGAGGCCCAGATCCTCTCGAGCGCATCGGCGTTGAGGGTGTGGACGGCCGACGGCTTGACGCCCGGGATTTCGACGAGGATGTCGTGATCGGCCCTCACGCGGCCACCTCACACCAGACGATCTTTCCGCGCGGCTCGCGCGGACAGCAACCCCACTGCTGGGCGACGGACTTGACCAGGCGAAGCCCGCGCCCGGCCTCGCCATCGAGGCCGGGCGGAGAGAGAACGGGCTGGCGGTCCCGTCGGGCATCGTGCACCTCGACGCGAAGGCGGGTGGAGTCGACATCGAGCGCGAGGTAGATCAAGTAGCCCGGCGGCGTTCCGTGCAGGACCGCATTGGTGACCAGCTCCGAGACGACCAGGAGCCCCGAGTCCTGGTATCGCTCCCCCTCCGGGATGGAGGAGAGGAGCTTGACGAGGCGGCCACGAGCCAGGGCGGGGGCGCGGCGGCTGTGCGGCAGCCAGCTGGCCGAGGAGCTGGAGGAGTTGAGCGACATGGCGAAGTCACCTTCCAGGCACATGAGTGGAGAGGGCCGAGCGGCCGACACGGCGGCCCGTACGCGTCCAACGCGAAGCGCCCATGACAGTGCGACACAGCCACACGCCATGCACATCACACATAGCAAGCGCTTCGTTACTCACAGCATGGAGTACGGCGAAGGCCAAACGCAAGGCGTTCTGTCGAAATATGAAAACTTTCAAATTCGATGCCAAGGTGCACCCCCAGGGCTCTCGCCGATGGTGGCGAACCGTCACCACTCGCAGGCACACTGGTCCCTGAACGTCATGGAGGGGTTACGCAGATGGCAGTCGCAGTGCCAGCCGTGCGGTACCGACGCATCGCCGCCGAGCTGAGGAGGCTTCGTGAGCTGAAGGACCTGTCAGCCGAAGAGGTGGCCGCCCAGGTCGAGGGCGTCAACCTGGTGAAGCTCAGCAGGTACGAGAACGCCCGCGTCCAGCTGAAGCCCGACGTCGTCCGGGCCCTGCTCGACTTCTACGAGTGCGACGAGGAACTCAAGGAGGTCCTCGTCGAGATCCTCCGGGACAAGCGCCGCCCTGGCTGGATGGCCGGCTACGAGCAGTTGAACCCGCTCTACACGGACCTGATCCGCCTCGAAGAGACGGCCGTGGGCAACAAGTCCTACCAGTCGGCCTACATCCCCGGCCTGCTGCAGACCCGTCAGTACGCTCACGCCATCATCGCCAGCGGGGTGATAAACAAGCCCAGCGTCGAGGAGCGCGTCGAAGTCCGGATCAACCGGCAGTCCGTCCTCACCCGATCCGACAATCCGCTCAAGTTGTGGGCCGTGATTCACGAGGCGGCCCTGACCATGAGCGCCGCCCCGGGCGTGATGGCCGACCAGTTGGACAAGCTGCTGCAGTTCAGCCAGCTCCCCAACATCAAGGTCCAGGTCATGCCGGCCATGGCCCCGCCGCATCCGGGAATGACCGGCTCATTCGCGCTCCTGGAGTTTCGGCAACGCGATCTCGACCTCGTCCTACTCAGCGGAATGCTCAGCAGCGACTGGGTGGAGGACCCGGACCAAGTCGACATCTATCGAGCGGCGTTCGACGAAATCATGGCAACCGCCTTGGACCTGGACCAGTCGCGCAACCTCATCGCACAGAAGAGAGACATGCTCAAGTGACCCACTTCCCCGTAGCCTCCGCACTCCCCGTGCAGTGGAGGAAGGCAAGCGCCAGCAACCCGAATGACGACTGCGTCGAAGTAGCCGACGGCACCACCGGCATCATCCCGGTCCGCGACAGCAAGGACCCCCACGGCCCGGCCCTCACCTTCACCCCTGAGGCCTGGCGGTCCTTCCTCGCCGGCATCCACTCCGACGACTTCCCCACCACCCTCTGAAGCAGCTCCCCCGGGCGGGCCCCCGCCCCCCGCGGGGGCCCCCCGGCGGGTTCGAAGTGGCCTGCGCACAAAGGGAAGTGGCGCCGGAATCGTTGACACGGGTACGACTTCGGCACCAGTCTGAGAGCGCTCTCAGACAGGTACGGACCAGAGATCGGAGGTCCGTACGACCCCGACCCCCACACGGAGGTGGAGAGTGCCGCACACTCGAACCCGACGCGCGCTGCCCTTGGTCGCCGCCACCGCCCTCGTCGGCGGAGCGCTCGCCCTCGGCGTCCCCCAACACGCCGGGGCGGCCGTACCGGACACCATCGCACTGACCATCACCAACAACTCGGGCCGCACCCAGCCCGTCTACCTCTACGACCTCGGCACCCAGCTGTCCTCCGGGCAGCAGGGCTGGGCGGACGCGAACGGCGCCTTCCACGCCTGGCCGGCGGGTGGCAATCCGCCGACTCCCGCCCCGGACGCGGCGATTCCTGGACCGGCCGCCGGGCAGTCGACCACGATCCGCATCCCGAAGTTCTCCGGCCGGATCTACTTCTCCTACGGCCAGAAGCTCGTCTTCAAGCTGACCACCGGCGGTCTGGTGCAGCCGGCCGTGCAGAACCCGTCCGACCCCAACCACGACATCCTGTTCAACTGGTCCGAGTACACGCTCAACGACTCCGGGCTGTGGCTCAACAGCACCCAGGTGGACATGCTCTCGGCGCCGTACTCCGTCGGGGTGCGCCGCGCCGACGGGAGCGT